>NZ_NFIY01000003.1:0-152888 GCF_002163455.1 Megasphaera sp. An286
GTGATTGCTCCTTTGTTGATGATTTCTCGCAAAACCATTTTAACATGAAGCTTCACTATGGATTTTTGTTTTTTTGATTACCTGTTCAAATTCATTTTACAATTAACCTCAAAATAGGAGGTATATACCTATTGGATATATGGAACCCAAATTTATTTGTGGGGATGCTAATTTATTAATACCTAATGCCTCGTTATCTCTTTTTGGAATATTAACTTCTAACGTTCATATGGCATGGGTACGTACGGTATGCGGACGTATAAAAAGCGATTATCGGTATTCTAAAGATATTGTCTACAACAACTTCCCTTGGCCGACGCCGACAGACGAGCAAAGGGCCAAGATAGAACAAACGGCGCAGGGGATTCTTGCTGCGCGGGCATTATATCCTGACGCTAGTTTGGCCGACTTATACGACGAGCTGACCATGCCGCCGGAGTTGCGCGAGGCGCATCGGGAAAACGACAAAGCCGTCATTGCGGCGTACGGGTGGAATTGGCGCGGCCTGAGCGAATCGGAATGCGTTGCCAGATTGATGAAGTTATACCAACAGATCAGTTCACAGACTTAGCTTTTTCTTGTATATGCAATATCCCCGTTTGCAAGATATGTTTTGTTCTTGCAAACGGGGATGTTTCTATGCTGTATTGTCGTCATTTCAGCAGTTTATGGGCTAAGGCGTAGTCGACGAGCTCCGATTTCGTCGTGCAGCCCAGCTTCTGCATGAGCCGCGACTTATACGTCGATACGGTCTTGATGGAAATGTGGAGCGTATCGGCGATGGCTGCCAGGGAATAGCCGTGGACGAGGTAGGTCAGGACTTCCCGCTCGCGGGCCGACAGGTCGACGGGGTCCTTCGGCGGGTCGATGAGGCTGTTCAAGAGGGTGTGGGCGTCTTCGTCGCTGAGGTAACGGCGGCCGTCCATGACGGTGCGCAGGGCCTGGAACAGCTCCGTGTCGATGGCGTCCTTGCAGATGTAGCCGTCGGCGCCCTGGGTCATGACCTCCTTGATGTACTGCTGCTCGCTGTACATGGTGAGGACCAGGATTTTGACGGCCAGGCCGCGCCGTTTGATTTCCTTCAGGCAGTCGAGGCCGCTCATGACCGGCATGGACAGGTCCAGCAGGACGACGTCGACAGGCGTCGTTTTTAAGATGTCCAGTACCTCGCGGCCGTTGGAGGCCTCGGCGGCGACGTGAAAATCGCCTTGGGACGACAGGAGCAGCTTGAGGCCCGTGCGCAGGATGCGGTGGTCGTCGGCGAGCAGTATGTTAATCGGTTTGGTCATGGGAGAGGCCTCCTTCGTCAGATGAATCTTTCAGCGGCAAGGTGATGACGATGCACGTACCGTCGTTGGGATAGCTGTCGATATAAAAATGGCCGTTGAGCAGCTCCGCCCGTTCGCGCATGCTGACGATGCCCAGGTGGTTGTCGAGGCGGGCCTGCTCCAGCGTATCTTCGCTGAAGCCGATGCCGTTGTCCGTAATGGACAGGGTCAGGGTCTCGTCGTCGGTTTTGATTGTAATATCTACCGCATCGGCCTGGGAATGGCGGACGATGTTGGTCAGGGCTTCCTGCATCAGGCGGTAGCACAAGAGGGAAATCGGATGGGACAGGTGGGAAAAATCGCCGCTTTGGGAAAAGGAAATGTGAATGTGCGGCTGGGCGCGGCGGAACGTGTCGAGGTATTTTTCCATAGCGACGATGAGTCCCAGGTCGTCGAGCAGGGGCGGGTGCAGGTTGACGGCCAGGTGGCGCAGCCCTTCCAGAGTATCCTTCATCAGGTCGCGGACGCCGCACAGGAGCTCTTTGGCATCGGCGTCGCTCGTCTTGTCCATGATGATGCGCAGGTAGGCCAGCATGGTGACCATGGACTGGCTCGTCTCATCGTGGAGCTCCCGGGAAATGCGCCGCCGCTCGTCTTCGCGGGCCGAAAAGAGCTGGCTGATGAGCCACATCCGCATCTTTTCCTTTTCCTGCAGGGCCTGGAGGAGTCGCGAGTTTTCCTGCTCGCGGGCAGACAGGCGCAACGACAGGGTGTTGAAGGCCCGGGCCAGGCGGCCTACGTCGTCAGGCGTCTTTTCCGGTACCTTTACCTGATAATTGCCCCGTCCCAGCTGGCGCACGGCGGCGGCCATCTGCTGGATCGGCTTGAGGAAGCTGCGGGCGTAACGCGTAGCCAGCCATGAAGAAGCGAGGCAAATGAGGATGATGAGGACGATCATTTCCAGAAAGCGGCGCTGCATGACCTGTGTCATGGTCTTTTCCGACAAGCCGATGCGGAAATATCCGACCAGGCCGTTGTCGATGGGGCAGAGCACTTCGCGGATGTACCCTTCGTTGCTGTCAAAGGTCATCGTATCTACGGTGACGCCGGGCTTCGGCTCCCGCACCAGGGGCAGGCCCTTGGGGATGCCGTTCGTAAAGGTGCTGGCTAAAATCTGGCCGTTGGGGTGGAAGACGATGATGTAGCGGATCTGGTCGTTCAGGGACTGGATCTGCATGAGCCGCTCCGTCATGGAAAACCGGTCGTCCAGGAGAATGTCGCTGCTGATGACGGCGCTCATGGTCTGGCCGATTTCGACGCCCGACTTGTCGAGCTCCCGCTCCATTTCGGAGCTCGTCGTGTACAGCAGGAGGCTGCCGATGAGCAGGCCGCAGATGAAGATGGTGCCGACGATGAGGGCGTTAAATTTTACGTACAAACTGTAATTTCTCATGGTTATTCTCCAGGTACGTTGTTGCGGATACTGTATTTATGGCGGAGGGCGGCGTACAATTCCGGCTCAGGCGGCACGAATTTGTCGATGAGGGTGCGCTGCATGGCCTCGTGCAGGGCCGGGTCCTGGTCCATGCTGTAGAAGATGCGGCGCAACTCGGCCTTTTCGGCGTCGGGCAAATCGCTGCGCATCACGACGGGCCCTGTCGGAGCCGCCGGCAGGACGGCGAAGACCCGGACCTTTTCGCACAGCTGGGGATTCCGCCGGTTTACGAAGTCGTAAATCTGGCTGTCGACGCTGGCAGCGTCGGCCAGGTGGTTGGCGACGGCCCAAATGGATTTATCGTGGTTATAGGTGTAAAAGGTCGATTTGAAATAGGCCGAAGCCGACGTATTCATGTCCAGCAGGAGAAAGTCGATGGCCTGCCGGCCCGAATAGCTGAGGGGATCCGTAAAGGCGAAGACCCGGCCCTGCAGCTGGCTGAAGTCGGTAATGTCGCTGTCCGAGGCGGCGATGAGGTAGGTCTGGTATAATACTGACCCATTGGTCTGGGTCATGGCCAGCAGCTCGATCGGCGTTTTGCCCCGGTAGGCCGAATAGGCCCCGGTGGAGAAAAAGGCGATGTCGGCGCCGCCGTTGTCCATGAGCTTGTTCAGTTCCTCGTAGGTTCGCTTTTGCAGGAGGACGGCCGGCTTTTGCAGCTCCTGGGAAATGTGGCTGACGAATTTCTGGTACGACTGGCGCGTTTCCTTAGGCGACATGACCGAGGCGAAGGCGATGCGCAGGGGCTGGACAGACGACGCCGCGGCCGCCGGGGTTGTTTGCGGCTGAGTCTGGGTAAAGTCGATTTTTCCTGCCGGCCGGTCGCAGCCGGCGCAGCACATCAGGACGGCTGCCGCCGCCGTAGCGAGCAGGCGAAGCCAGGTTTTGCTCCGTTTCATAGCATAGCTCCTTCACAGAATGATACGTAGTCTTTATATGTATCATATCATGAAATGACAGAGAGAGAAACTGACGGCGCCGTATAAAAAAAGAAGCAAAGAACGATGTCTTCGCTTCTTTTTCTAACTGCCGGAGCAGTTCCCTAGAAGAGTTTTGAGATGTATATGAAAGAGAGAAAGCAAGGGGGATTAATCTTCCTGCGGTTTGGCGTTCCAAACGAGGAGAGCCAGCAGGGTGGAGACGACGGCCGCACCGACCCAGAATTCCGTAGCGTAGCCGAAGTCGTATACCTTTTCGCCGCCAACGACGGTGATGGTCATGAGCTTGCCCGTGACGAATTCCTGAATGGCCGCGCCGGCATAGCTCAGGAGGCCGATCATGCCCATAGCCGCGCCGGTAACGCGCTTCGGCACGATGTCGACAGCCATGAGGCCGCCCATGTAGCAGACCAGAGCGCCCATCGTAAAGCCGTAGAAGGTCATGCAGAGCATGTCGACTGTAAAGGAATGGGGAGCCCAGACGAAGCCGGCGATGGACAGGGAGTACAAGATGCCGTACAGCAGGGCCGGTTTATTGCGCTTGTGGTTGAAGAACTTGTCGGAAATGAGGCCGCACAGGAGAGCGCCGAAGATACCGGCAACCTGCATGTAGGCCATGACGCCGGCTGCGCCCATGATGTCGTAGCCCTTTTCCGTCGTGAGGTAGATGACGCCCCAGCTTTCGACGGCGTAGCGGGCGATGTATACGCAAAGGGAAGACAAGCCGAGAATCCAGACGGCCGGGTTTTTGACGACGGCGTTCCACTGCTGGGAGCTGACGGATTTTTTCTTTTCCGCGTCGACCTGTTCCTGCGTCTTTTCGCCGTAGTAGACGGCGCCGTTGGGCAGGCCCATCGTTTCGGGGCGGTCGCTCATGCCGAAGTAAATGAAAGCCGTGCCGATCAAGGAAATGATACCGGCGGCAACGAAGCCCATAGACCAGTTGTAGGCTGATACGATAGCGGCGATGGCGAAATAAGCGAAGGATGAACCGAGGTTATGGCTCGTAAACCATACGCCGTACAAGGTTCCGCGCTGTTTGTTGCTGAACCATTGGTTCAATGCGACGATAGACGGGCCTGCGCCGTAAGACTGGAACCAGCCGTTGAGGCCCCATAATACGGCTAAGGGGACGAAGGAGTTTACCAGGCCCATGCCGACCATCGTAAGAGATGAAATGAAAAGACCGAAGGAGAAGAAACGCTTGTTGTTCATTCGGTCGGCGAGGAAGCTGTTGGTAAATTTCCCTAAGCCGTACGTGACGAAGAAGATAGAACCGATAATACCGATTTCCGTCGGCGTGACGATGCCCGACGCCAGGAGCGGCTTTTTGATGACCGAATAGCTCTGGCGGATGATGTAGTAAAAGGCATAGCCAATGGTGATGGAGGCGAATACGCGCCAGCGGACGCTGTTGAACTTCCGCTTGACGACTTCCGAATCGGCGATCTGCGCGATATCCGGACCGGTTTTGAAGAACTGCCACAATAAATTCAACATACAGAAAAACTCCTTTCTTCATACTGCCTGTGTTTGGTCGTTCTTATTTGTTGAATTTATTATAATAAAACATAGTAACCATGCGGTATCGGAAAAAGTCTGATTTTGTTGTAGGAATTTTTCTGACAACGGAGGACGAGCCGGAGGGACTTTGATATATGAGATTTCTGCATGAAAGGGAGCGTTTTTGGCAAATATATATGGCAGTTTTGCGTGCGTGAAAATTTCTTTTGTATCACTCCATATTGTATAAAAGTATACAAATACATATTGAACAATAGTAGACATAAACGAGCGTTTTCTCCGGTAAAATTATTTCTAATTTGGAGAAAAGGCTCTTATTTTTTGAGAGTATCTTCAGAAAGTAAGAATGCTATGCCGTACACATTCAGACAAAATAACGCAAAACAAGACAATGAGAAAATACGATAGCATTTAACAAATGGGGAAAAATCCAGTACAATGTGCACGAAGCAAGAATTTGACAGAAAAACAGATGGTCTGAGCTTGCAGAAAGCTAAAATTTTTTTGAAGGAAAGGTGAAGTATGATGAACAAAGGTATTTTGGACGGCGTCGTTGTATTGGATTTGACTCGCGTATTGGCCGGCCCGTATTGCGGCATGTTTTTGGCCGACATGGGAGCGACGGTCATAAAAATTGAACGGCCGGGCAAGGGCGACGACAGCCGCGCGTTCGGACCGTTTCTCAACGGACAAAGCTGCTATTTTATGAATTTGAACCGCAATAAATACGGCGTCACGCTGAATTTAAAATCGGACGAAGGAAAAGAAATCTTCAAGGAAATGGTCAAAAAAGCCGACGTCGTAATTGAAAATTACCGGCCGGGAACAATGAAAAAATTGGGACTGGACTACGAGGTGCTGAAAGGGATTAATCCCCGCATTATTTACGGCGCTTGCTCCGGTTTTGGCCAATATGGGCCGTATAGCCAGCGTCCGGGATACGATATTATCGGACAGGCTATGGGCGGCTTAATGAGCGTTACGGGATGGCCTGGCGGACAGCCGACACGATGCGGGACGGCTATGGGCGACGTACTGGGCGGCTTAAGCTTGACGGCCGGCGTGCTCGGTGCGTTAGTTCGGCAGGCCAAGACCGGACAAGGCGAAATGGTAGACGTATCCCTTGTCGATTCGGTCGTATCATCGCTGGAAATTATTACGCAGATTTACCTGGCAGACGGCCGTATTCCTGAACGTATCGGCAACCGATATGAATCGACATATCCTTACGATTCCTTTATTGCCAAGGACGGCAGCGTCATTATCGGCTGCGGCAACGACAAATTGTGGAAGTTGCTGGCGACGGAAATGGGAAGACCGGAATTAGTCGACGATCCTGATTACAAGGCGACCAAGGATCGCGTGGCTCACCATGAACAGCTGAAGGTCATCGTTGAAAATTGGACGAAGGATCAACTTGTAGAAGATATTGCAGAACGTCTTACTAAAGTCGGCGTACCGTCTTGCCCGATTATGACGATTGATAAAATCGTCAAAGATCCTCACATTGCCGGAGCTCGCAAGATGTTTGTCGAAGTAGACCACCCTGTAGCGGGACATACGACGTTGACTGGCGATCAGATTAAATTTAACGATTGGGAACAGTCGGTTCGTATGCCTGCGCCTACGTTAGGTCAGCATAATGAAGAGGTGTACGGCAAACTGCTGGGATTTGACGCTGCTAAAGTTCAGACGTTAATGGAACATAACGTATTATAGGGCGTTGTGATGAGGGTAAAGGCATGAAGATGAAAAAAATAGACATATATGAAGTAGGCCCTCGGGATGGATTCCAGAATATAAAGGAGTATATTCCCGAAGCGACTAAAAAAGAGATAATTGACGGTTTGATTGCATCCGGAATAAAACATATCGAAATAACATCATTTGTTTCTCCAAAGGCCATTCCGCAATTAAGAGATGCGCAGGATATTGCAAAAGCTTGTTTAGAAACTTACCCCGATGTAGATTTTCTGGCGCTGGTTCCTAATCTCCGCGGCGCGCAAACGGCGGCCGACGTGGGGATTCAGCGAATTGCCTACGTAGTATCTTTGAGTGAAAGCCATAACAAAGCCAATATCAATAGAACGCACGAACAATCCTATGAAGCGTTAAAGGAGATTATGACCCAATGCCCGCAGCTGGACATTATCCTAGATTTAGCGACGACGTTCGGTTGTCCCTTTGAAGGAAAGTTTTTACCGGAACAGGTCGTTGAATTTTTAAAACAATACGTTGAGTTAGGCGTTAAGCAGGTCTGTTTGTGCGATACGATAGGGATTGCCAATCCGAGGCAGGTAAAAGACATTATTGCGGCCGTGTGGGAAGCCTATCCGCAGCTGGATTTGCAAGTACATATTCATGATACGCGAAATATGGGGGTCGCCTGTACCTTAGCGGCTATTGAAGCCGGCGTCACAAAGGTACAGTCGACGCTGGGCGGCTTAGGCGGATGTCCCTTTGCGCCGGGAGCGTCGGGAAATTTAGCAACGGAAGATCTGGTATATACGCTGAATGAAATGGGATATGATACGGGAGTTCAGTTTGAACCGATCTTGCAGCTGGCGAAGCAAGAGGTAAAAGCGATTCCGACCGGCGTATATAGCGGGCATCACATTCGGATAGATCAAACCTCCAAGTGTTTTAGATGATAAAATATAAGATATTTTTCGGTCATGTTTAGGTTAGAAAAGGAGAAATTTTTATGAAAGCTGTAACAAGAGGATATTTTAGAACATCTGACAACTATCATGTATATTACGAAGATTATCAAACTGCAGGAACCGGGACTCCTATTGTTATGTTGCATGGTTTTTTGTGTAGTTCAAAGTTTTTCCATAAGAACGTAGAAGCATTAGCGGAAAACCATAGAGTCATTTTAGTAGATTGGAGAGGCCATGGCCAATCGGCCAAAAATACACAGAATCTGACGATGAATCGCTGTGCAATGGATTTGAAAGAATTATTTGATTATTTAGATTTAAAAAATATTACATTATTTACACATTCTATGTCTAGTTCCATTAATTGTGAGTATTATAAGAGCTTTGGACCGTATCGTTTAAAAAAGATGGTTATTTGCGATAGTAATTTATATCCATTTTCTTCAGGAAGTTGGAATACGCATCAGTTGAAGAATTGCAATATGGATAGAGTTTCTGTTCTTGCAAACTATTCTAAAGAAGAATTTTTTGCTTATTGCGACGTATTTGCTGAAGCTTTATTTAATAAAAAAATTTCTGATGAGACAAAGACATATTTTGCCGATGAAATGAAAAAAATGCCTTATTGGATGGCGTGGCCATTATATTGTGATTTTGCAATTAATGATTATACAAGTATACTGCCAGATATAACAATTCCTCTTTTAATTATTGGAGCCAATAGCAAAGCCATTGATGGGATTGCTTGTGCTAATTACTATAGCAAACTTGCTTTAAATGCAGAAATACATTTGTTTAAAAAAAACGGGCATATGATGTTTTACGAGGTACCGGAAGAATTTAATCGCTTGCTTCTTGATTTTGTTGAGAAGAATTAGTTTATATATGGGGCTGCCGTATCCAGGTGTGACAGCCCCATAAAGCTCCAAAAGTATCTGAAAGGATGGAGGATCAGCTATGTTAAGTTATATTGCGTTATTTGCACTGGTTTTAGCAATTGCAATTGGCATTAAGATGCGTTTAAATATAGGGATTGTTGGAATCGGTATCGCATTTATTTTGGGAACAGCTAACCAAGTAAAAGATGTAGAAATTATTGCTGGTTTTGGGACTTCTTTATTCGTTATGCTGTTTGGCGTTATGTATATGTTTGGAATTGCGCAAGTAAATGGAACGATTGAATTACTTGCGAAGAAAATCATTTTTTTTACAGGTAAACGTGCTAATTTAATTCCAATCAGTTTGTTTTTTGTTGGCGCGTTTGTTGCGGGAATCGGGCCAGGAACTGTACCAACTATATTAATTTTAAGTATGTTTTCTATTGCTTTGGCAAAAGAATTAGGAATGAATCCTGCTATGATGGGAGCAATGGCTCTATATGGGGCAGAAACTGGCGGATTATCTCCCATTGCGGCTACCGGCATTATAGGGAATGATTTATCTGCTAAGATTAATGTGTTCAACGTGAACTTTGATTTTGCAATTGCTACTCTTATTGCTACATTTGTTTCGTCTATGATTATTTATGTTATGTGCAAGGGGTATTCTGTTAAAACATCAGTTGATGTCGAAAATTACACCCTGGCCCCGTTTAATAAGGTACAAAAATTGACATTAGCTGGAATGGTTATGCTAGTATTAATCGTACTAGTATTTAATGTCAATGTAGGCCTGACGGCATTTGCTATAGGTTTAGTTCTCTTATCTTTAGGATGTGCAAGTGAAAAAGAAACTATGGGAACTATTGCTTGGGGAACGATTATTCTTGTGTGTGGAATGGGCGTCCTTATGGGGGTTATTGCGAAATTAGGAGGAATAACCTTGTTAGCTAATATTTTAGCAACATTAATGGCTCCTTCTATTGAAACCTCAGTCATGACTGTGGCCGCTGGCGTGCTTTCTTACTTTAGTTCGGCTTCGGGTGTTGTTATGCCAACCTTAATTCCCACGATTCCGGATATTTTGACGAATATATCTGGGAGCACAACTCCTGTTGAATTGATATCTGCTGTTATTGCAGGCGCACATATAGGCGGGTTAAGCCCTTTGACTGGGGGAGCTTTAATTTTATCTGCATATAGCACGATTTATCAAGCTTCGACAGAAGAAGTGCAAAAAATGTACCTTACGTTATTTAAAATGGCAGTGATCTGTACCGTTGCTGGAGCAGTATTGGCTTTTGTCGGAGTATATAAGATCTAGGTGTAAATATAATAAAAGCTCATGGCAGGTTCTATGATGTGATGCCGTGAGCTTTTATTTTTATAGCTGAACAAGGAGAAAATACATTTGTCATTGTTTTTTATGGATTGCTTTTATATTATAATAGTATGACTTGACAAGATGGTGATACTGATGAAACAAATATTATTTATTGCTCCTTCTGAAGAAGTGGCAACACGTGCCCATGAAATTATCGCTAGAAAAAAAATAGCTGTTGATGTCAAATTAGGGGCCATTGAAAAAGCTAGAAAAATTGCAGAAAAAGCTATCAATTCTGGCGTTAAGGTAATAATTAGTAGGGGTGGAACAGCTTCTGAGTTAAGAAAGATAATAGATATTCCTGTCATTGATGTAAAGTTTTCTAGCGGTTGTTATATTGAAGCGTTTGAAAAGATTCGCAATATAAGAGGTAAGATTGCTTTTTTTTCAATAGAAGAAATTCAAGACAATGTAAAATCTCTCTGCTATATTTTGGATGTTGAAGCAGAATACTATAGATTTTATAATGAAGCGACCGCAGAGGCTGCGGTAAAACAAGCAATTCAATCGGGGAATGTATTGGGAGTTGGAGGAGCAGTTACTGCTAAGTATGCTAAATTATATGGGTTAAAATATATTACTTTGGAAAATACTCGGGAAGATATAGAGGTTTCATTAGATGCTGCTGAAATAACTTTAACATCGTTAAATATGGAAGAGGCGCGGAGAAAATCGCTGCAATTGCAATTAGAACGATACGAGGCTATTTTTAATTACACCCACGACGGAATCATCGCTATTGATAAATATGGCAAGGTTGAAGTCGTAAACAAACAGGCGGAGGAAATTTTGCCATTGGAAGGAAAGCCTTATGAAGGCAAGTTTATCGAAGACGTGCTGCCGTCGACAAAGCTATTGACGACTTTAAAAAATGGAGAGACGGAAACGGATGAACTCATGAAGGTGGGAAATTCTATTATCAATACCAATCGCATTCCCATTATTATTGATAGTAAGGTCGAAGGCGTAGTGGCTACCTTCCGCGACATTGAATCGATTCAGCTCAGCGAACAGAAAATCCGCAGCAATCTGCATAAAAAGGGAATGGTTTCAAAGTATCGGTTTGCCGATATGATTGGAACGTCCGAGGCCATTCAAAAAACGATACGAATTGCCAAAAGCTATGCCAAGAGTCATTCTAACGTGCTGTTATTAGGAGAGATTGGCACGGGAAAGGAAATGTTTGCCCACTCTATTCATCGGGATAGTAAAAGGCGGAATTGTCCTTTTGTTACGGTAAATTGCGCCAGCATTTCTTCTGTTGGATTATTGGCCGACTTGCAGGGATATGAAGAAAATGCCTGTCCCTTTGGGGCAAAGGGGAAAAAGGAAGGGCTGTTTGAATTAGCCCATGGCGGCACGATGTTCCTGGACAAGATAGATGAAGCGCCGCTGGAAGTACAGACCTTTTTGCTGAGGGTATTGGAGGATAAGGAGGTTCGTCGAATAGGCGGCGATCATGTGATTCCCGTCGACGTAAGGATCATTGCGGCCTCAAGTAAGGATTTGCTTCATGAAATGGAAGCAGGGAGATTTCTTGAGGAGTTGTATTATATGCTTGGCGTTTTGATTTTGGAAATTCCGCCGCTGCGCAAGCGAGGCGGAGACTACGTGTTGTTGTGCGATTACTGGTTCCGCCGGGAGTTTGGAGCCGAGTTCAAACAATACGAGGAGAAAATAAAGGAGATCGGGCAGTATGTCAATGAAAATACCTGGAAAGGCAATATACGGCAGCTATCGAATTTCGTAGAACGCGTCAGCGTACTGCTGCGAAGCGGAGAATCCGTAGAGGATATCGTATACACGATGCCCCAGGTACAAATTTATGAACCGAAGGAACTTGCTGATGTTACCATGAAAAAGTGGACGCGATCTGACATTATTAAAGCGCTATCAGAAAGCCGGTTAAATGTTTCCAAAGCGGCCCGCCTGCTCCATTGCAGCCGCAGTACCTTGTATAAGAAAATGGAAGAGTTCAACATTAAAATTACAAATATTAAATAGAAAAACGAACATACGCCGGCGATACACGAGCTAATGGCTGCGGTATCACCGGCGTATGATTTGTTTTTATTGGTAACGATAGTATTTTTTCTGAATAGCAGAGATGTCTTCTGTTGTAAGATTAGGAAGTTCCGTTGTCATTGTCTGTTCTATCGCCTTGGCGTCGACGGTCCAGCGTGTTTTCTTCATGGCTTCGCCGTGGGCTTGGATGTACCGGGCTGTGCTGCGGGCCGCGGCGCTGCAGGGCAGGCTTTGGACGACGTAGCGGAAATTGGTCCGCGGCACCGATTTCATGGGCTGCTTCCATACGTCTTCGATTTCCAGGGTATAGTCGCATTCGTGATAGCCGTTGGACACGGCTTCGCGGCCGATGTCTTCCGTGTTTTTCAGGCCCATATCCAGGAGCAGGTAATCGTAGAGGAGGATGTGCTCCCACTTTTCCCTGAGGAATTCCCGTTCGGGAAAGAGGCCGCACGGGTCTTCGCCGTACAGCCGGAGCAAATCCAGCAGGAAGGCCAGGCGGTGGCGCTTGAAGGTGAAGGACACGGCTTTGAGGAAGATCTCGCGCATCATGACGTACCGTTCCGCTTCGTCGCGGAAGTCGGCGTCAAAGTAGCTCAGCGGCGTTTCTTCCCGTATGTAGCGGACGAGCTTGCCTTCCAGGTCGACGAGGCGACGGCGGGCCGCCCTTCGTTCTGCCGGCGGCAGGGATGGGTCGAGGCGCCTCCGGTTCAGCCGTTCCATGCGGTTCAGGCAGGCCGTTTCCACGGCTAAGGCGCTGAACAGGCCGTTGGCCTGCTGGCGTGAAAATATTTCCGATATATCGTCTTTCGATAAGGACTGTGCCATTAGATATCATGCTCCTTATTGGCGAGATTAGTCGTCGATGGTAATTTTTACGTCTTTAAAATAGTCTTTAAAGGATTGGACCCACGTGCGGGCCGGATGGGACAGGAAGCCCTTGCTCTTCCATATCAGGGCCAGGGTCCAGTAGATAGACGGGTCGACGAGGGGGATATGGACGGCTTTGCCGGAAGGGATGCGTTGGCAGATGCTCCGCGGCAGCAGGGCGATGCCCATGCGGGCGATGACCATTTCTATCTGCAAATCCCAGTTGTTGCTCTGGCAGATGATCTTGGGATGGGCCATGATGTTCTGGTAGAACGAGTGTATGTATGGATTGAGGGCAAAGGACGGCGCATAGTATACGAGGGGCTCGTCTTTGATGTCGTCGAGGGTCAGCTCGCGGGCCTTCGCCAGCCGGTGGTCGGGAGGCATGACGATTTCCAGCGGTTCCCGGTGGAAGATGAAGAAATCGTAGGGCATTTCCGTCGTAATCGGCAAGGCGACGAAGCCGACCTGCACGAGGCCGTCGTCGATGGCCGAGACGATGTCCAGTGAGCCGACCTCTGTCAGCTCCAGCTCGATTTGCGGATAGGACGTGATGAAATGGCCGATAAACGGCGAAATGAGGGACGACGCGATCATCGGCGGGACGCCGACGGTCAGTTTTCCGGCGTTCAGCAGCTGCGGAGATTCCATTTCTTCGTTCAGGGCCGTGAAGTCGTTTAAAATGCCTTCGATGCGGGGAAGGAGGTATGCGCCCATTTCCGTCAGCTCGACGTTTTTTCCCTTGCGGTCAAAGAGGCGTATGTTCCAATGTTCTTCCAGCGCCTTGATGCCTTTGCTGATGGAAGGCTGACTGATATGAAGCGCTTTGGACGCTTTTGTAAAGCTTTTTTTATGGGCTACTTCGACGAAGTAGGTCAGCTGGAATAAATCCATAGTTATATTTCACCTCGCATTAATATCCTTAATAGTACCATATTTCAAAAGAGAATAGAATACGGTTGCCTTCGATTCCTTCCGAATTTCGTCACTTCGGCGGGATATGCTGAGATTTTAAGCGCAGGCTGTGGACAGGCGCAGGTTTTTGTGGGAAAATTTAATATGGATACGATTCTGTTTTACAGAGACAAAAGGATGTATAATACTTACAGAGAGAAGACGAAAAGGAGGAGCCTATGACGACGGTACGTTGGATCATGCACGTCGATATGGACGCGTTTTACGCGTCTATCGAGCAGCGGGACAATCCGGCCCTGCGGGGGATGCCGGTCATCGTCGGCGGACTGACGGGGCGCGGCGTCGTCGCGACGGCGTCGTATGAGGCGCGGCAGTTCGGCGTGCATTCGGCCATGAGCATGAAGCTGGCCCGCAGGCTTTGCCCGGACGGCGTGTTCCTGCCGGTGCGCATGTCCCATTACCGGCGTATTTCCCATCAGATTCGGCTCATTCTGTCCCATTACTCGCCCTTCGTAGAGCCCCTGGCGCTGGACGAAGCTTTTTTGGATGTGTCGGGCATGGGACTGAAATATCCCAATATCGTCGACATTGCCAAGGCGGTCAAGCAGGATATCCGGCGGACGACGGGCCTCGTCGCCTCGGCCGGCATCGGGCCGAATAAGTTTTTGGCCAAGCTGGCGTCGGATTTGAAAAAGCCCGATGGACTGATGTGGATTCCCTACGGCGAGGAACGGGCCATCCTGGCGCCCCTGCCGGTGAGCCGCCTGTGGGGCGTCGGCAAGGTGACGGAGCAGGCCCTGCGGCGGGCTGGATTTCATACCATCGGCGACGTTGCCGATGCCGGCCCGGAGGCGCTGATGCCCATTGTCGGCAATCAGGCTCATCGGCTGCACGACCTGGCGTTGGGCAAGGACAACCGGCCTTTGGAGGTCAGCCGCCGTCCCCAATCCGTCGGCAACGAGCATACCTATGCTCACGATTTGGTCAGCGACGACGAAGTGGACGAGCAGTTCCGCCTGCTGGCCAACGAGGTATCGTGGCGGCTGCGGCAGAATCATCTGATGGGGCGGACGATTACGATCAAAGTACGCTTCGCCTCGTTCCGCACCATTACGCGGTCCCTGACGATCGACGGCATGGGGACCTGCTCGGAAGAGCAGCTGTATTTCTCGGCCAAGCGGCTGTACAATAAATGTAGCGGTGCAGAGCCTATCCGGCTGCTGGGATTGTCCGTCAGCCAGCTGCAGCCCCTGCAGGTACAGTGCGATTTATTTTCCGACGATTCGGAAACGAAGGCCAAGGTAGCCGAGGCCATCGACAAGCTGCAGAAGCGGTTTGGCCGCCAGGCTATCATGAAGGGATTTTTATGGGAAATGTCTCATGAAAAAGACTAAAGCACCATATACTATAAACGAGGAGTGTATATCATGGCGATTTTTAAAGTAGCAGCCCATACGGGAGACAACAACAACGGATACATCGAATACGATACGGAAACGAAGGAGCTGGGCGTCCATCTGAACGACGAAGACATCAATGCCAAGGTCCGGGAGTACTTGACGACGGAACGGCCCCTGCACCGTTTTACGGATTTATCGTACTACGAAACGGTCAGCGTCGTGCCGACGGACGACGTAGAGTCGCTGAAATTAGCCTTGTGCTATATCTGGCTGGCTCTGGGTGTCCACGTCGACTGGAGCCGCCCTGTCGAAGGGTGAGGCGAAACGAGAGGGAAAACGACATGTCCACAAGATATCCACATTCTGTGCCCTGCGGTGTGGCTAGAATGTGGATGTTTTTTGCAAACGGCGAAAATACGCCGTCCGCGGCGGTGCATAACTTGGCGGATGAAGCGGGCAAAATGTGTATAACTGGACGCCGGGTTATGAAAACAAGCGTTTGCGTTAACATAAAAACCGCATAGCTGCGCCGTTTTCAGAAATTTGTAAAGACTTGTTTACAATGTGCATAACTGACGATGAATTGTGGATAATTTTTACGCACAGCCTGTGGACATCTGAAGAAAAGGGAAAAAATCAGGTAAATACGGGCTGTATGGGAGTTTCCCAGCTGTGAAATTTTCCAGTTATCCACAATGTATGCAGTGTATTCGATATGTAGGAGTGGAGTAGACAAATGAAAGCGATTATTGACGGATTACTCGTATTGTCTAATGAAATCGTAACGGGACATATTCTGATGTATGAAAAGGACATATGGAAAATCGTGCCGCGGCACCAGTTCCGCGCCGGCATGTGCACGGAATTGATTGACGCCAACGGCGGCTTCGTCGTGCCGGGCTTTATTAACGAGCACATCCACGGCTGCGCCGGCGCCGACGTGATGGACGAAGACGGGCAGGCCTTGGAAACGATGCGGAAGGCCCTGCCGGCTACGGGCGTCACGTCCTTTGTGGCGACGACTATGACCCAGTCGAAGGAAGCGATGGCCGGGGCGCTGGAACGCATTCGCCAGGCCATGGGCAAGCAGGGCGGCGCTCAGGTTCTCGGCGCCCATCTGGAAGGACCCTTCGTGAGCGAAGCCTATAAGGGGGCCCAGGCGGCGGGGCACCTCGCGGCTCCCGATTTTTCCTGGATTGCGCCCTATGCTGACGTCGTGAAGATCGTCACCGTAGCGCCGGAAGTATTGAAGAACAAAGACTTTTTGAAGGATTGCCGGGACCATCAGATTCTCGTGTCGCTGGGACACAGCGCGGCGACGTATGAAGAGGTCATGGAAATCGTCGACGCCGGCGGACTGTGCCATGCGACGCACCTGTACAACGCCATGGCTCCCTTCCACCATCGGCAGCCCGGCCTCGTCGGCGCGGCCCTGCTGTCGCCGAAGGTACACTGCGAGTTGATCTGCGACAACCTGCATGTTCATCCGGCGGCGCAGAAGCTGGCCTATCAGCTGAAAGGCCGCGACGGCATTATTCTCATAACCGATTCGATGCGTGCCTGCCTGCAGGGCGACGGCGAATCGGAATTGGGAGGCCAGGCCGTATACGTCAAGGACGGACAGGCCCGTCTGGCCGACGGTACGCTGGCCGGAAGCACAGCCGTCATGAATCAGGTCGTGCTCAACTTCCTCATCAACAGCGGCGCGTCCCTGCCCGACGTCGTGGCCATGGCTTCAGCTAATCCGGCAAAGGACTTGGGCCTGTACGACCGCCTGGGCTCGCTGGAAGAAGGAAAGCAGGCCGACGTCGTCGTATTGGACAGCAACGATTTCCACGTGAAGCAGACGGTCATCGCCGGCGAGCTTGTGTATGATGAATTGGCAAAATAGGTTAAATCGATGGATCACAATCGGGGTCGGTTTTCTCGTAGCAGCAGCGCTGCTTACGGCCTGTCAGCCGGCCCCGGAAACAAAGGCAAATGTATCTGGCAGCGAAACAGTGGAAGAACGAGCTGCGCGCATCGTTGCGGCCATGTCGCCGGAAGATAAGGCCGGACAGGTGATGATGGTCGGTTTAATGAATGAGAAGCTGCAGCCTGAAGACCTGCGGCAGCTGGCAATCTGCCGGGCCGGCAACGTCATTTTGTTTGACCGCAATATGCAGTCGCCGGCGCAAGTCCGGGCTTTGTCCGGCGAAGTGAAACAAACGATTGAAAGGCAATGCGGCATAGCGCCATTTATTGCTGTTGACCAAGAAGGCGGACAGGTACTGCGCATGCGGGATCAGTTTCTTCCTGTTCCCAGTCAGGAAGAAATCGGCCGCGGCGGCAGCCCTGGGAAAGCCAGACAATGGGCTGCCGATACAGGACGTGAATTGAAGTCTATGGGGATTAACGTCAATTTTGCGCCCGTTGTCGATTTAGGTTCTTCGGCAGAGCGCTCATACGGCAGCGATCCGGAAATGGTATCGGCATATGCAGTACAGGCTTGTCAAGGCTATGCAGAGGCGGGTATTTGGTGTGCTCTTAAACACTTTCCCGGAATCGGCAAGGTTCAGACAGATCCGCATATAGACGGAGACAGCGTTGCGGCTTCTAAAGACGAGCTGATGCAGCAGGATCTGAAGCCCTTTGCAGCGATTATACGGCAAATACCTGCTGATGCCATGTTCGTTATGGTGTCGAATGTTACCTTTCCCTCTTTGGATGCGGAATATCCGGCATGCGTATCGCAGCCGGTTATGACGGATTTGTTGCGGGAGACATATGGCTACAAGGGCCTTATCGTATCGGACGATATGGAAATGGGCGCCATGGCCAAGCATTATGCCTTTTCCGACATGGGTGTCATGGCCTTGAAAGCTGGTGCCGATATGGTGCTGGTTTGTCATGATTACGGTCATGAACAAGAGACACATGACGGCATAGTAAGGGAATATAAGGCAAATCCGGAATTTCGCCAAATGGTTGATGAAAAAGTAATGCGTATTGTAGAAACAAAATTGAAAATGAATTATTTGTAAACTGTGTTCTGTAGAATATAGTAAAAGACCATGCAGCGTCGGTTCGTAACGGCCGAACGAGGCATGGTCTTCTTTGTTTCCGAAACGGCTTCAGCGAGGAGCCTTTCGGTATGTTTTTCTGTAGTCGCGGGGAAGAAGCTGCGTCGCTTCCTTGAAGGCCTTGGTGAATTTTCCCTGCGTTTCGTAGCCTACGGCGGCGGCAATCGCGGCGATGGAGTCGTCCGTCTGCTGCAGGAGCTCCATAGCCCGGCGGATTCGGTAGGATCGCATGTAGGCGGCGATGGGCTGGCCGTAGACGGCTTTGAAGGTCGTTTTCAGGGACGACGTGTTGATGAAATACGTCTTGGCTAATTCGTCGATGGTGTACCGCTTGTCCAAATTGGCCGTCATGACGGCGTGGATGTCCTGTACGACCGACGCCAGCTGGGCGTCGCAGCTTTGCTGGGCCGCGGGAGCGTCGATGTCGGCGCGGACGAGATACAGGAGCAGCTCCAGGGCGGCGATCTTGCAGGCCGCCGGGCGGTAGGGCTCCGGCGTGTCGTACAGGGAGGAAAAGAGACGTTCCAGCTCCTGATTCGGCGGGAAAACGACGGGCGCCGCACCGTATTTTTCGATGAGTTTCTCCGCCGTCGTGCCGGCGCTGGCGATGATGTCGGCCGGCGTGCCATTCAGAGCGCGGAAATCGACGGCCAGTCCCGCCCCTTCAAAATAGCCTAAAGGCAGGGACATGGCCGAATCGGCGCAGCAGTCCATCATGTGAGCTGCCGTCGCTCCCGCGCCGACGTAAGAGACGAAGCCCTTCGTCAGGTTCCAGCCGGCCCGGCCGCTGCGGCAGAAGGTGACTTCGATGGCGTCGTGCAGCGCTTCATGGCGGAACGATACGGTCGGCGCGAGGATTTGCCAATAGGACAGCTCGATGCCGGGAAATATCGTCGCCGCCGTCATGCATCCCTTGCCCTCTGTGCGGACGGTCACGCTGCGGATAGGCGGCAGGCCCGTTTCCAGTATCTGAATGGAGCAGACGCCGTCCGGAATAGAGCGCAGCGCGTCTTCTAACTGAGCCCGGCGGTCATTCATAGGAATCACCTTCCTTGTCCGGCATCGGGCAGGCGATGTCGACGAGCTGCTCCGTCATGGCGTGCAGTGCTTCGGCTTGCCGGGTTCGTACGGCCTGATAGTATACTTCTTTGCCGTCGCGGCGGCTGGTAATGAGGCCGCCGGCCTTCAGCAGCTTTAAGTGATGGGATACGGCGGGGCTGCTCATGCCGACGAGGGCGGAAATATTGATGACGCATTCTTCGCAGTGGCACAGCAGCCAGAAAATGCGCAGGCGGCTGGCGTCGCCCAATAATTTAAATATATTCGATACGGTTTCAAAATCCTGTACGGCCGGCATGTGCTCCAGATGCTCGATAGACTGGCCGTGATGGTGCGGCAACGTAATCGGTTCCATAGAATCGGGTCTCCTTTCGCCCTTATTGTATCATAGGGGGCTGCCGAAGAAAACGGGAAGATAGGCTGCGGAAGCGGCGACGCCGGACGATTTTGCCCGATTGGAAATGGTTTTTGCCCAAACGGAACGGACTGGCTGCGCCGCGTTGACTTTCGCCGCCTCTATGGTATGATGTAGTCAAGAAAACGATTAAACAAACATTTAATCGTAAATGCACATACAACGAGAGGAGAGCTTACACATGAAAAAGACCTATAAAATCGACGTAGACTGCGCGAACTGCGCCAACAAAATGGAAGATGCGGCCCGCCGTACGGCAGGTGTCGCGGCGGCGACGGTAAACTTCATGACCTTGAAGATGATCGTCGAATTCGAAGAAGGGGCCGACGTAAAGGCCGTCATGGAGGAAGTCCGCAAGAACTGCAAAAAGGTCGAAGACGACTGCGAGGTTTTCATCTGATGTACAGAAGCCGCCTGGTACAAGGCGGCATTTGCTTTACGAGGTGACAGAATATGAATAAGAAACAGAAAAAAATGCTCCTGCGCATCGTCGCTGCGGCCATACTCATGGTGGCCCTGGCCTTTGCGCCTGTCGACGGAGCGGCCCGGTTCGTGGCGTATACCGTGCCGTACCTGCTCGTCGGCTATGATATTTTATGGAAGGCCCTGAAGGGCATCAAGAACCGTCAGGTCTTCGACGAAAATTTCCTCATGGCCGTAGCGACGGTCGGAGCCATCGCCCTGGCCGTATACAGCGGCAGCGGCGACTATACGGAAGCCGTCGCCGTCATGCTCTTTTATCAGATCGGCGAACTCTTCCAGAGCTACGCCGTCGGCAAGAGCCGCCGCAACATCAGCGAGCTTATGGATATCCGCCCCGATTACGCCAATATAGAAAGAGACGGCCAGCTGGAACAGGTCGATCCTGACGAAGTGGAAATCGGCAGCATCATCGTCGTCCAGCCCGGCGAAAAGGTACCCATCGACGGCGTTGTCACAGAAGGGATGTCGAATCTGAATACGAGCGCCCTGACCGGCGAAAGCCTGCCGAGAGACGTCGCGCCAGGAGACGAAATCATCAGCGGCTGCATCAACATGACCGGCGTCCTGCGCATTCGGACGACGAAGGACTTCGGCGAATCGACAGTATCGAAGATTTTGGATTTGGTCGAAAACGCCAGCTCCCGCAAGTCCAAGTCGGAAGACTTCATTTCCAAGTTCGCCCGCGTCTATACGCCGGCGGTCTGCATCAGCGCCCTCGTCCTGGCTATTGCGCCGCCTGTCGTCCGCATGGCCGCCATGGGCCTTGCGCCTGAATGGGGCACGTGGATTTACCGGGCTCTGACCTTCCTGGTCATCAGCTGCCCCTGCGCGCTGGTCATCAGCATTCCCCTGAGCTTCTTCGCCGGTATCGGCGGGGCCAGCAAGGAAGGCGTTCTCGTCAAGGGCTCCAACTATTTGGAAACCCTGTCCCAGACGAACATCGTCGTCTTTGATAAGACGGGCACCTTGACCCAGGGCGTCTTTGAAGTCAACGGCATTCACCACAGCGGCATGGATGAGGCCGAACTCATCGAGCTGGCGGCCCTGGCTGAAAGCGCTTCGTCCCATCCTATCAGCAAGAGCCTCCAAAAGGCTTACGGCAAGCCGATCGACAGAAGCCGCGCGATGGATATTCAGGAAATCAGCGGCCACGGCGTCATAGCTATGGTAGACGGCCGGCAGGTCGCCGCCGGCAACGACAAGCTCATGGCCAAGCTCGGCGTCAAAGCCATTCCCTGCCATCAGGCCGGCACGATTATCCACATGGCCGTCGACGGGGTCTATGCCGGCCATATCGTCATTTCCGATGTCGTAAAGCCCACGTCCCGCCGGGCCATCGCGGCCTTGAAGGACGCCGGCGTTCGCAAGACCGTCATGCTGACGGGCGACGCCAAGGCTGTGGCCGCACAGGTTGCCTCGTTCTTAGGCATCGACGAAGTATTCAGCCAGCTCCTGCCGGCCGATAAGGTGACAAAGGTAGAAGAGCTGCTGAGCCGGAAAGGGAAGAAGGAAAAGCTGGCCTTTGTCGGCGACGGCATCAACGACGCGCCGGTCCTGCGCCGGGCTGATATCGGCATCGCCATGGGGGCCATGGGCTCCGACGCGGCCATCGAGGCGGCCGACGTAGTCCTCATGGACGACGACCCGCTGAAAATCGCCAAGGCTATCCGCATTTCCCGCAAATGCCTGGGCATCGTATACCAAAACATCGTCTTTGCCATCGGCGTCAAGCTCCTCTGCCTTGCCTTGGGAGCTGTGGGCCTGGCCAACATGTGGCTGGCCATCTTCGCCGACGTCGGCGTCATGATCCTCGCCGTCCTCAACGCCATCCGGGCGTTATTCGTACACAACCTAGGAGGAACAGACTATGAAATTTCAACAGATTCGCAACGCGACGACCAAGCTGGAGTACGGGGGAACGACGTTCCTCGTCGATCCGTGGCTGGCTGATACCGATGCTATGGGCTCGTTTCGCCAGATCAATAATCCTGACTTTTCCCCAATGCTGGACGAACAGCTCGATATTCCCATGCCTATGTGCGGATTGCCCATGGCGGCCAACGAAGTATTAAAAGGCGTCGACGCCTATATCGTGACGCACGTGCACCCGGACCATATCGATATGGGCCCCGACGGAACCTGCGGCGGACCACTCTGCCATGATACGCCCCTATGGGTGCAGAACGAAGGCGACGCCGCTGTCATGAAGGCATCCGGCTTTACCGATGTTCGCCTGCTATCGGAACAAGGGACGACGGTACAGGGCGTTAAGTTGACGAAGATTGAAGGTCAGCACGGTACCATCGAGCCCTGCGGCCCGTCGTGCGGCGTCGTCTTAGAGGCTGAAGGCGAACCGACGGTATACCTCGTCGGCGATACGGTCTGGTTTGACGCCGTAGAGCAGGCTCTTCGGACCTATAGGCCCGCCGTCATCGTCGTCAACGCCTGCGCGGCGTACCTCAAAAAGAACGGCCGCCTCATCATGAATGCCGACGACATTGAGCTGATTCGCCGGGTTTGCCCCGACGCCTGGATTATTGCCAGCCATATGGACACAGTAGCCCACGCGGCTTTGACGAGGTATTCCCTGCGCCTGGTCTTGGAGGCTAAGGGTTTAGACAACGTATATATCCCCGACGACGGCGAAACGTACGTCTTCGATTGACATATTCATATCCCCTCTTTAATATATAAACGCGGCGGGGCAGATTCCATGATGCAGTATCGGGAATCTGCCCCGCCTTTGTTATGCGCTGTCGGATATTGTGAATTTGCAGTGAAAAAGACATGTCGGAACTTCTGGCGAGAATATAAGCTGGCGATACGATTGGCGATAAGCAGATAGTTGTTATGCCTGCCATGTTTTGATGGTATAATATAAATGAATAGAATTTTGTTTGCCATAGCAAAAGAATGAGAGGAGGCGATTGTTTTGAGTGAAATGGCTATGTTTTTTGGCGAGTCTCGGTACATAGAATATAAGCGGGAAGTTCCGAAAGATAGTTTAAAATACATGAAATCTGTTGTAGCGTTTGCTAATGGTGACGGCGGACAAATTATCTTTGGCGTTGAGGATAATACCGAAAAGGTTATTGGTGTACCTGCCGAGACCTTATTTCAAACGATGGATGCGTTGACGAATGCCGTAACGGATAGTTGTGAACCCATGATTATACCTAATATAATGGTTAGAGAAATAGATGAAAAGCAAATTATTATCATGGAGATAATGCCGGGAATGGAACGGCCATATTTTATTAAAAGCAAAGGAATGATTAACGGTACCTATATCAGGACTGCTGGAACGACTCGTCCTGCCGATCAAGTTATACTGCAAGAGCTAATTTTAGAAGGCCGTAATAAATTTTTTGATCAGGAACCTGTTTGGCATGGAATGGTTGCCGACTATGAAATTGATGCATTATGCCGGCAGTTGTATGAGATTGCGTTAAAAAATGCTAAAACGGCAGAACAAAGACAGGCTGTAAAAAGAGTTACAAAGAATACGCTGTTGTCTTGGGGCGTATTAGCGGAACGGCAGCATATGGTGCTGCCGACGAATGCATATTCCATGCTGACGAATACGAACGGTTTGCCGCCGCTTATCCAATGCGCCGTCTTTAAAACGGAAAACAGAGCTATATTTGTAGATCGCAGGGAAATAACCGGGACAGTACAGGAGCAAATAGAAAAGGCGCTGCAATATGTGCTGGAAAAAATAAATATGGGTGCCCGATTTCACGGCATCTATCGAGAAGATGTGTATGAATTGCCGCCAGATAGTCTAAGAGAATTAATTGCAAATGCAGTAGTACATCGAAGTTATTTAGAACCAGCTCCCATACAAATTGCCTTATTTGCCAATCGACTGGAGATTACATCTCCTGGTGGTTTGATGCGCGGCGTGACCGTGACAAAAATGAAAGAAGGCTTTTCGAAGATTAGAAATAGAGCTTTAGCAAGCGCTTTTGCTTACATGAATATCATTGAGCAATGGGGAAGTGGTATTCCTAGAATTATGCATGAGTGCCAAAAGTATGGGCTTCCAGAATTGGAAATTATAGACTTAGACGGAGATATGCGAGTTAATTTATATAGGTGTACCAAGGCGAAGACTGACCAAAAGACTGACCAAAAGACTGACCAAAAGACTGACCAAAAGACTGACCAAAAGACTGACCAAAAGACTGACCAAAAGACTGAAAGCAACCCTATACTAACAGACAATGAAGCGGCTATTTGGCAAATATTGCAGCAAAATCCAAGTTGTACGCAGAAGGAAATGGCCGGGATCCTGCGATGGAAGCCGGGAAAAATTAAATACCATATCCGCAATTTGCAGGCAAAAGGCCGAATCATACGAGTTGGGTCCCATAGGAAGGGATATTGGCAGCTCGTTC
Source organism: Megasphaera sp. An286 (assembly GCF_002163455.1). Classification (NCBI taxonomy): domain Bacteria; kingdom Bacillati; phylum Bacillota; class Negativicutes; order Veillonellales; family Veillonellaceae; genus Megasphaera; species Megasphaera sp. An286. The sequence continues at coordinate 24,780 of NZ_NFIY01000003.1, forward strand.
AGCCAGAAAAATGATGAATATTCCCGATTCGAAATGAAGAAGCCGGCGATGCCGTTTACATTTTAGACTATACGCACAACGCTCCGGCTTTATAACGAGAAAACGCCCCGTGTCAGCAGTATGACTGATACAGGGCGTTTTGTCATTTCTTCGTATTGGACAGTACGATGGCGGCGACCATGAGGACGCTGCCCAGGCATTCCTGGAGGCTGACGCCGTGGTTGTAGAACCAGACGGCCAGGAGAAAGCCGAAGACGGCTTCCATGGAAATGATGAGGGAGGCGTGGGCGTCGCTCGTGTGCTGCTGGGCGATGTTTTGGGCCGAGAAGGCGAAGACCGTATTGAGCAGGACGAGGTAAGCGATGCCGGTCAGGGCGTTTTCACCGGCGCAGACCAGGGCGTCGGGCAGGCCGGAAAAGGGCAGGGCCAGCAGCCCCGGCGTCAATAGCTGAAAGAAGGTCATGGAAAACATGTCGGCTCCCTTGACGAAGTTGCCGACATATACGATTTGAATGGAAAAGCAGATGGCCGCCATGAGGGACAGGACGTCGCCCAAGGTAGGCGTCAGATTTCCCGGCTTCAGGCACAGCAGGGCCAGGCCGGTTACGGCCAGCAGGGCGCAGCCGACGTCGCGGCGGCGCAGGGGATTGTGAGCCAGGGCGACGGACAGAAAGGGGACGAAAACGGCGTAGGATGTGACGAGGAAGGAATGGCGCTCTACCGTCGTCAGGGCCAGGCCGTTGAGCTGGAAGATAAAGGCGATGAACTGAATGGCGCCGATAATGACGCCGTATCGTATTTCGCGCCCCGTGCCGCGGAGAATTTTCTTATGGAAAATCAAGAACATGACGGCGGCGGACAGGAGGAAGCGGGAGCTCATGACGCCGAAGGCCGACAGGGAGGACAAGGCTTCTTTCGATGCGATAAAGCCGCCGCCCCAGATGGCGGCGACGAGGAGAAGGGCAAGGTCTGCGGCGAGCATTTTAAGCCGCGGCGTACGGGACAGGTTCATGAAAACACCTCTGTATTAATGTGGCTGAAGACGCGGCGATGGCGTCTTGACTAATTACTGTATTATAACAAGTTTTTGCCATGCTTAAAAGGTAGGGCGAGACATGTGTCCAAAGTATTTGCCTGTCGGGGCTTTTCTTTTTATAATGGAAGACATGAAACCGAGAGCGCCGCAGCAGGCGCACTATAGAAAGGGAGAATATACGATGAAACGCGTACTGATAATTACTTCGAGCCTGCGGGCTCACAGCAATTCCGACGCCCTGGCCGAGTCCTTTGCCCGCGGGGCGAAGGACGGCGGCTGCGACGTGACCTGCGTCAGCCTGAAAGGAAAGAACATCGCCTTCTGCCGGGGCTGCCTGGCCTGTCAGGAACGGCAGGACTGCGTCATTGCCGACGACGCCGCGCCCATTGCCGAAGCGATGAAAGAGGCCGACGTCATCGCCTTTGCTACGCCTGTATACTATTACGGCTTGGCAGGACAGCTCAAGACCCTGCTGGATCGGGCCAACTGCCTGTTCCCGTCGGACTACCGGTTCCGGGACATTTATCTGCTGGCTTCGGCGGCTGAAGACGAGGCGACGACGATGGACGGGCCTATCCGCGGCATACAGGGCTGGATCGACTGCTTTGAAAAGGCACGGCTGGCCGGCACGGTCTTTGCCGGCGGCGTCAACGACGGCGGCGATATCGAAGGCCATCCGTCGCTGCAGCAGGCCTACGAAATGGGAAAAGAAATCTAAAAAAAAGAGTTGAAATCGCCGTTTTTTGGTGATATAATTAAAAAGCTTGAATCGTGTCAAGCTCCTAACCCTTCTGCGGGAAGGGTCATATGTCCAAAAGAGGAGGTGATTTCGTGAACAAGTACGAAGTCATATTTATTGCAAAGCCGCTTGAAGAAGCAGAAGTAGATCCGATCGTTGAATTCGTGTCTAATTTGCTTACGAAAAACAGCTGCAATATCGAAAAGGTAGATCGCTGGGGCAAACGCCATTTAGCTTACCCGGTCAAGAAACAGGCCGACGGCTACTATGTGTTGATCAACTTTGAAGCAGATCCTGCTACGATCAAAGAAATCGACCGCGTTTTGAAAATCCGCGACGAAGTCCTGAAACACTTGATCGTCAAGATCGACGAATAACCGGAGGCGCGAAGGTATGAATTCAGTACAGTTATTAGGCAATTTGGCCCGTGACCCGGAAATCCGTTTTACGAAGACGGGCAGAGCCGTAGCCATGTTTACCGTCGCCTGCACTCGCACGTACGTGCCGATGGGCAGCACGGAACAGAGAGAATTAACTGATTTTATTCCTTGTGTTGCTTGGGGTAATTTGGCGGAAAGCTGCGGCAACAACTTAGCAAAAGGCAGCCGCGTGTTCGTTCAGGGCCGTATTTCCGTGCGTTCCTATGAAACGCCGGACGGTCAGAAACGGTACCGCACCGAAGTCGTTTGCGATCTCGTTGCCCAGGCCTTGGGAAGCGATCACCAGCAGCAGATGCCTGTTCATCAGGCCGCTCCTGTACAGTCCAGACCGGCCGCTCCTGGCGCAGGTTTCGGCAGCATGGGTTCCGATGCTGTTGACGAAGAAATCCCATTCTAAAGTCAAACAAAGCCCTTCTTAATTTTTGAAGGAGGATACATAGATGAGAAGAGAACGCTCGAGAAAACCGAGAAGAAAAGTTTGCAGCTTCTGCGTAGATCATGCTGAACAGATCGACTACAAAGATATTGCAAAACTTCGCCGTTTCACAACAGAACGTGGCAAAATCCTGCCGCGCCGCATTTCCGGCGTTTGCGCAAAACATCAGCGCAAACTGACTGTTGCAATCAAACGGGCAAGAGCTATCGCTCTGCTTCCGTACACGGCAGAATAATACACCATGACATGAACTGTCCTGTAAGATCGTCTTGCAGGACAGTTTTTTTGCGCCTGTTTTGCGGCAGATGCAAGGGGCGAAATATGGTATAATTGGAATCATACCTGCGAAAGAGAGAAGGAGGCGCCGCTCGTGTCGATGCTGGAAGAAATGCTGTTTTTGCTCGTCCTGTTTGGAGCCAACGTCATTCAGGGGATTACGGGCTTTGCCGGGACGCTCCTGGCGATGCCGGCGTCGATTCTGCTCATCGGGCCGGATAAGGCCAAGGCTATCTTAAATATCATGGCCGTGCTGTCGTGCAGCATTATCGCCGTGCAGTCCCTGCGGTACGTCGACGTCCGGGAGCTGCTGAAAATCATCGCGGCGATGCTGTTTGGCATGGCCGCCGGCATGTATGCATACGCTGCCTGTCCCCTGTCCTATCTGATACCCGTGTACGGAGCCTTCGTCATGGCCGTCGGGGCGCGGAATCTGTATGCGAAAAAAGCCCCTTCCTTCTCGCGGAAAGGGGCTTGGGCCGTTCTCCTGGGAGCCGGCGTCGTCCACGGCATGTTCGTGTCCGGCGGGGCCCTCCTCGTCGTGTATGCGGCGGCGACGTTCCGGGACAAAGAGGTGTTCCGCAGCACCCTGGCCGCCGTGTGGGTCATTCTCAACGGACTGCTCATGGGAAAGGATTTTTTCAGCGGCGTGTATGACGGCGACGTCGTCTTTCTTACGGCGGTCAGCGTCGTCCCCCTGGCAGCGGCGATTTACGTCGGCACGGCGATTCACCGCCGCATCAACCAGGCCTTGTTCATGAAGCTGTCCTACGCCCTGCTGATCCTGTCGGGAGCTATGCTCGTCCTTTAGCGGCGGAGGATTTTTTCGATGCCTTCAATAGACGTAACGAAATTCGCTTTTTCACGGCCGGCTTGATTGAGAAAGCCGGCTCTTACCATGTGGTCGAATAATTTCTCTAAGTGGTCGTAGCAGCCATGGATGTTGTACAGTATACAGGGCTTGGCGTGGCGTCCCAGGCGGGCTGCCGAGATGGCTTCGGCGATTTCCTCCAGCGTGCCGGCCCCGCCGGGCAGGGCGATGAAGGCATCCCCCATCTGGAGCATGGTATCCTTGCGCTGGCTCATCGTGTCTACCGTAATGAGCTGGGTCAGGCCCGTGTGGACTTCTTCGGCTGTCTTGAGAAACTCCGGGATGACGCCGACAGCCTTGCCGCCGTTGGCTAAGACGGCGTTCGCCAGCTTTCCCATCAGGCCGGTCCGGCCGCCGCCGTATACCAGCGTAATGTCATGGGCGGCCAGCCATTGGCCCAATTCCGACGCCTTTTGTTCATAAATCGGTTCGCTGCCGGCGCTGGCGCCGCAGTAGACGGTAATATTCACGAATATGACCTCCTGTCTTTGTCTTTCTTTTTATTATACAGCAATATGCCTTCGGCGGCTTGCCGTTCTTGTAATCCCTTGGCGAAATATATGTAATATTTTTGTCGGGTCATTGGAAAGGGCCGCCGTTTTTCTGCGATTTTCGTTGTATTCCGGGAAGGGCAGGCGTATAATGTGATGTTGCAAGAGGTAACAAAAGGAGTTGACCTGAATTGAAAGCAACTACATGTATCGCCTGCGCAGTCTGCGCCTTAGGCCTGACGGCGCCGTGTCTGGCTGAGGAACCGCTGCCGGCAGCGGCTGTCGCCGTCGTATCGGTCCAGCCGGCGCAGGATGCGTCGGCTGCGTCGTGGCTCGAACCGGCTGCCGGCGAATGGTACGACCTGAAGGGTGAATTGGCTATGACGATCAGCGGCAGCACGATCAACGGCTGCCCTGTCGCGGCATCAGGAAACTGTACGTACGGATATCCCCGCACGGGCCATTTCACGATTTCCGAAAGCCAGGGGACGAGAACCCTGACGCTGGATTTGCTGGGCCATAAATCCCACCAGTATCTCATCGTCGACGGCAAGACGGCCCTGCGCCGCTCTATTCATCCCGAATACAGCGAATCGGTCGGCGGCATATACCTGGGCATGACAAGGGACGACGTGACGGCAAAGTACGGCTATCCTAATGAAATCACGGCCGATCAGGGCATGGAGCACTGGTCGTACGGCCTGCACCGCATGGACGTATTCTTCCAGGGCGGCATCGTCATGGCCGTCCGCCTGTATAAAGGCAGCGATATCAAATTTGATAAGTCCGGCCTGGGTGCCGACGCGGCGATGGCGGCCTACGCCGAAGCGTATAAGCTCGCTGCAGTGCCGGTCATTCCGGCAGACGACGGCGTCCTGTCGCCGGCCTACGACTTGCCTCAGGGCGAAAAATTCCACGTCAGCCAGCGTTACGTCCAGCTGTCCGTGGACTGATGAAAATATATCATAAACGCAGGTTCTTTACTCCGTTTCGCGGGGCAAAGGGCTTGCGTTATTTTTGTATGGAACGCTCCATGGCGAAATTGACCAAAATTTGTCCTGCCCGGCGAATGCGCTGCCGGCGTATGACAGTGTAGCCTCGCCTTTCGAAAAAGGGACGGGCCGTCAGGGAGGCATCGGTGCGAATCCGCGTATAGCCTTCGGCGGCGGCGCGCCCTTCGATGCGTTCCGCCAGGGCTTTGGCGACGCCGCGGCGCTGGTAGTCCTTGTGGACGTAGAGGCAGTCGAAGTACTCGCCGTCCCGGTTGGCGAATCCGACGATACGGCCGTCCTGCACGGCGACCCACGTGTCTTCCCCTTTTAAGAGGCCCTGCCATCGGGAGAGGTCCGGCTTTTTCGGGGCCCAGGCGTCGGCCTGCTCCGGTGTGTAATCCTTGAGGTTTACGCTGTGAATCGTATCGTAAAACAGGGATACGACGGCCTGCAAATCTCCTTCTTCATAGGGGCGCAGGCAGAGCTGCGCTGCTGATGGTTTCATATCCTCTCCTTATCCCGTGACGGCCAGCATGTTGTAGAGCTTTAAAATGCGGATGTCTTCCTTTGAAATATGCAGTGCTTTGATAAAATCGGCTGTTTCGGCAGTCGGCTTTTTCGTAATCAGGGCCTTGGCGGCAATGGGCATAAAGGGCCGCGACGACAAGCCGTAGTTTAAGACCCATTTGTACGGGGCGTCTAAATACGAGGCCAGCATATTGATGGTATACTGCTCCATGGGCGTGTCCCGGTTCTGAAAGACGAGGCGCGTCAGGGCGTCGTAGTGAACCATGCGGCCCGTGTAGGTGTTTTCGCAGTGCTGATACTGGGCGACGTCGTCACAGGTCATGTACATCATGACCTTGTATGTGTTGTCGGCCTGCTTTCCGCCGATTTCGATGAGGCTCCGCGACAGGCTGTTGTTGCGGCCGTCGAAGGTGTACATGTACAGGCGGCGTATTCCCTGGAAAAAGGAAGGAACGGCGTCTTCCTGGCGGACAGGCTCCGGCTCGGGCGCGTAATACAGGAGCTGCTCTGGCGAAACGCCTAAGGCCGCGGCGATGTCGTATAAGGTGTCGACATCTAAGGAAATCTGCCCCTTTTCATATTTGGAAACGGTGGCCTTGCTCTTGCAGATAGCGTCGCCGAGTTCCTGTACGGTCCAACCCTTCTTTTTTCTGAAAATATTAATTTTTTTGCCTATCTCCTCGCTTATACGCATGATGCTCACCTGTTTCTTATAAATCTTTCTGGAATCGGAAATACGAGGTTATATACATAAGTATAAGAAAAAAATCGGTGATTTTCTACTATAAGGAAACAAATTTAGAAATATTGTTTCGTTTCGCGAGAAAGGTCCTGCTTTGACGAGGGATGTCTTCTTTGATATGCTGTGTACATAACGAAACGCATACTGATGAAGGAGATGACTGCCATGACTTACGATTTTGATGAAATCATCGACCGCCGCCATACGAACGCCCTCAACACGGACGGCTTCCGCGGCTATATTTTCCACGCCGGACCGGAGAAGAAATTTCCCTTTGCTGACGACGAATTCGTCCGCATGTGGGTGGCCGACATGGAATTCGCCACGCCGCCGGAAATCTGCCAGGCCATGAAAGACCGCATCGACCGCCGCATTTTCGGCTATACCCTGCTGTGCGACGACTCCTACTACGACGTCTTTGCCGGCTGGTGCCAAAAGATGTACGGCTGGACCTTCCCCAAGGAAGAGCTCGTCTTTTCGCCGGGCATCATTCCGGCCCTGTACGAGCTCGTCGAAGACCTCGTCAAGGACACGGAAAAAATCCTCATGGTATCGCCGGCGTACGGCTTTTTCCAGCACGCCGCCGAATACGCCGATCGGACTTACGTATGCTCGCCCTTGATGTACGATGCGGGCAAATTTTCCATCGACTTCGACGACTTCGAGGCGAAGGCCGCCGACCCGCACATGAAGCTGGTCATCTGGTGCAATCCTCATAACCCGACGGGCCGCATCTGGACGGAAGAGGAGCTCCGGCGTGTCGCGGCTATCGTCGAAAAGTATAACCTCTGGATTATCAGCGACGAAATTCACTGCGATCTCCTGCGCTGCGGCAAGACCCACACGCCGATGGGCAAAATCATGGCGGACTATCCCAAGCTCGTGACCTGCATGTCGGCCAGCAAGACCTTCAACATGGCCGGCCTCATGTTCTCGGATATCATCATCCGCGACGCCGAGCTGCGGCGTCATTTTACAGCCCGCGACAAGACGGTGGGCTTCATCAATCCCTTGTCCCTCGAAGCTCACAAGGCGGCCTATCTCCACTGCGGCGACTGGCTCGACCAGCTGCGGGTATATCTGGACGGCAACTTCCAGTTCGTCAAGGACTACGTAGCGGAGCACCTGCCGAAGATTGCCTTTGAAATTCCCGACGCGACGTACCTGGCCTGGATGGACATGAGCCCCTACCTCGGCGACGTGGAAAACATCCCCGATTTCTTTGCCAACGAAGCGGGCGTCCTCCTCGAAGGCGGCGACAGCCTGTTTGTCGGCAACGCTAAGGGCTTTATCCGCCTGAACCTGGCCATGCCCCGTTCGATTATCGCCGAAGGCCTGAAGCGGATGGACGAAGCGATTCAGAAGCATTTGGCGGCGAAATAAGAAAAACAATTCTATAGCTGCAAATTGACATACCTCTCCGGTGAAGACGAGCCTTGCCTTTGCCGAAGAGGTTTTTTGCTGCCGATACAAGGGGGCAGATATTTGACGTGTTTTAGCAAATTCAGTATAATGGAAACATGCCGAGGCAGGTGCAGGCTTGTTTGAAACTGAATCGGCGTACCGGGCTGATACCGGTTATTTTTTTGCGGTTTTGATGACTTGTTTGATGCGAAATTGTGAGGAGTTTCTATGTATACAGTAACGAAACGGCTGGAAATCGCGGCGGCTCACCGCCTGAGCCTGAACTACGAAAGCCAGTGCGAAAACCTGCACGGCCACAACTGGATTATCTACGTGACGTGCCGGCGGGAAGAGCTGAATGAAAACGGCATGGTCGTCGATTTCAAGGACATATCCAATATCGTGAAGAGGAAGCTGGATCACGCTTATCTAAACGACGTGATTCCCGGCAATCCGACGGCGGAAAATATCGCCAAGTGGATCTGCGATTCCATTCCCTTTTGCGTCAAAGTGAGCGTGCAGGAATCGGAAGGGAACGTGGCGACGTATGAAGTATAAGTTTCCCGTCGTAGAAATCTTTGACAGCATCGAGGGCGAAGGAAAGCGAACAGGCTACCTGAGCACCTTTATCCGCTTCGCCGGCTGCAATCTCCGTTGCTCGTACTGCGATACGGCCTATGCCTTGTCGGCAGACGACGCGGCGGCGGAATACACGGCGGACGAATTGGCGCAGATCGTACAGTCTAAGCCGTGGAGCCGCGTGACCCTGACGGGAGGCGAGCCTATGCTGCAGCCCTTGCAGGAGCTGACGGAACGGCTTTGCCGCGGCGGCTGCGAGGTCAATATTGAGACGAACGGGGCCGTCCTCTTGCCGAAGGAGCGTCCTGCGGGCCTGTTTTATACGATGGACTGGAAATCCCCCTCGTCGGGCATGAGCGAAGCCATGAAGCTGGAAAACCTGCAGGAACGGCTGACGCCTGCCGACGTCGTCAAGTTCGTCGTCGCGACGAAGGACGATTTAGACGACATGGCCTATACGATTTCCCACCTGCTGCCGGCATCGCGGCCCTTGCTGTACGTGTCGCCCGTGTGGGGCGAAATCGAATCGGCGGCCCTCGTCGATTTCGTCAAGGAGAAGGGCCTGGACGACGTGTGCGTGCAGGTGCAGCTCCATAAAATCATCTACGATCCGGAGGCCAGAGGCGTATAATGGACAGAGAAAAATTAAAGCAGGCAGCGGCGCTGATCCTGGAAGCCGTCGGGCAGGACGGCCGCGACGGGACAAAGGAGACGCCGGAGCGGTTTGCCAAGATGATGGAGGAACGGCTGGCCTATGCAGGTGTTTCCAACGAAGAAATCGCCAGGGAATTCGACAAGGTGTTTCCCTGCGATGACGGCAATATGGTCGTCGTCAAGGACATCGACGTGTTCAGCTTTTGCGAGCATCACATTGCCCTCATGTACGATATGAAAATCGCTATTGGCTATATTCCGAAGGGCTGCGTTATCGGCTTGTCGAAGCTGGCCCGCATCGCCGACGCCGTCTGCCGGCGTCTTCAGCTGCAGGAACGCATCGGCGCCGATATATACGACGTGCTGCGGCGCATCGTCAAGACCGACGACATCATCGTCTGCATTCAGGGCGAGCATTCCTGCATGACGGCCCGGGGCATCAAGAAGCCGGGCTCCCAGACGCGGACCTTGTATGCCGGCGGCGTCTTTGACGATCCCCTGCGGAGAAATGAATTTTTTAACCTCATACGGTAATGCATACAGGCTCCCCATCAGACGGATACGCTGTCTGATGGGGAGCCTGACGTCATTTTGGCCTTATGGAAGGATTTGGATTGCGTCTTGCAGTTCTTTTTCTAATTTCAGGCGATGGGCTTTTTCATATAAGCCGGCCATGCTGCCGTCGTGGAGGAAAATGACCTGCCGCCCTAATTTGATTTTCTTTTCCTTGATCATGTCGAGGACGGCGGCGAAGGCCTTGCCGGAACTCGTCGGGTCGAGGAGAATTCCCTCGTGGCCGGCCATGAGGCGGACGGCGTCGCGGACATGGCGGTCCGGTTCGCCGTATCCCTTGCGGATATAGGCCGTCTCGATGTGCATGTCGCTGTCGTCGAAATCAAAGCCATACGTTTCCTTTACCTGCCGGAAGTAGTCGCCCAGGCGGTCTTCGTCGAGGGGCTTGACGGCGATGCCGACGGGCTTTAAGGACGAGCCGATGGCTTTCAGGCCGCAGTATAAGCCGACGTACGTGCCAAGGGTCGTCACGGGGACGTAGACCGTCGCTCCCTGCAGGTACTGTTCCTGAGCCTGCTTGTCCAGCTCGGCGGCGCAGTCGTAATAGCCCAGCATGCCCGTCGCGTCGCTGCCGCCCATAGGGATGAAGTACAGACGGTGGCCCTGGGCGATTTCCTGTTCCATGACGGCCTTTGCCGTTTCTTCCAGCTGGACCGCTTCAGGGCGGCCGTCGTCCTTCTTGATGACGGTGCGGGCGCCGAATAGGCTGCTGAGGAGCAGGTTGCCGCTCAGTTCGCCGTCGTAATTACCGACGGAAATGACGATGCTGCGCAGGCCGTATTTGGCTGCCGCAGCCGCCGTGAGACGGCAGTGGTCGGAGCGAATGTCGCCGACGGTGACGACGGTGTCGGACTGGGAATTGACGGCGTCGAACAGCAGGTATTCCAATTTCCGCAGCATGCCGCCGCCTCCGCCGAAGGGCGTCACATCGTCGCGCTTTATGTAGAGTTCCCGGAAGAGCTCCTGAGACAAGCCCGAAAGGTACTGCAGCGGCGTCGGGTGCTCGTCCAGAAGGGTCAGTTTCGGTCGTAATGTGTTCATAATCAGGCCTCCTTTTATCTTCTACGCTTAATAGTATCATAGATAAAATGGGGAGAAAAGAGGAAACCACGGGCCCCGCCTGCAGAATATGCGGCGGGGCCCGTGGTTGGGGAAGCGATATGAGTCGCGGCGGCTGGCGTCAGATTGACAGGCGCTGCCGCCGGCGGTCGGTTATAAGCCGGGCAGTACGACTACCATGATGTGCGAAATGATGTAGTAGGAAATGGCCCCCATGATGGCCGTGCAGGGAATGGTCATAACCCAGGCCGTGACCATCTGACGGGCTACGTTCCAGTGGACGGCTTTGGCCCGCTGGGCCGCGCCGACGCCCATGATGGAGCCGGAGACGACGTGCGTCGTCGAGACGGGCAGGTGGAGCATCGTCGCCGAGAAGATGACGACGGCCGAGTTCAGGTCGGCTGCAAAGCCGTGGATGGGGTGCATCTTGAAGATCTTGCCGCCGACGGTGCGGATGATTTTCCAGCCGCCGACGCTGGTGCCGAGAGCCATGGCCAGGGCGCAGAGGAACTTGACCATCGTCGGGACTTCCAGCGTGTCGATGACGCCGCCCGACAAGAGGGCCAGGGTGATGATGCCCATGGACTTCTGGGCGTCGTTGGAGCCGTGGGAGAAGGCCATGAGGGCCGCTGAGACGACCTGCAGCCTGTTGGCCGTCATGTTGATCTTAGCCGGCTTGAAGTTGCGGCAGACGACGAACAGGATGTTCATGATGATATAGCCGACGACGATAGCCGTAACGGGCGACAGGATGAGGGACAGGAAAATCTTGATGATGCCCCAGTCGTTGAGGGCCGCCGTGCCGACGGAAAAGGCGACGGCGCCGATCATGCCGCCGATGAGGGCGTGGGACGAGCTGGAGGGCATGCCGAACCACCAGGTCAGCAGGTTCCAGACGATAGCGCCGACGAGGCCGGCGACGATGACCAGCTCGTTGATCATGGCCGGCGACGTGACGATGTCGCCGCCGATGGTCTTGGCGACGCCGGTGGAAATCATGGCGCCGACGAAGTTTAAGAAGGCCGACCCCATGATGGCGATGCCCGGCCGGATGGCCCGCGTCGAGACGCAGGTGGCGATGGCGTTGGCCGTATCGTGGAAGCCGTTGATAAAGTCGAAGGCCAGGGCCAGGACGACGACCAGGATAATTAACGGGGTATCAAGCATACTTCATCGTCACCTCTTTTATGATATTGCCGAGCTCTTCCACTTCGTCCGACGTGTCTTCCAGCGTGCCCAGCACGTCTTTCCAGCGGATGATGTCGAGCAGGTCCATTTCGCCATTGAAGATGCGGGAAATTTCGCGGCGGTAAATGTTGTCGACTTCCGTTTCGATTTTGCTCAGGCGGTTGGCTCGTTCCATGAGCTCCGCTTCGTTTTTGTCGATATTTTTCAAGAGCGAGAAAATATCTTTCAGCTCTTTGCCCATGAGCTCCAGCTGGTCGACGATGTCGACGGCGGCCGGCGTCATCGTTTTGATGTGGTACAGGCTGATGCGCATAAGGGAGCCGTGAAGCTGGTCGATGCAGTCTTCGAGCTGGCATGTGAGCTTGTAAAAGTCTTCGCGGTCGATGGGCGTAATAAATACGCGGCATAACTTCATGATGACGTCTTCATTGATTTTATCCGACGTGTGCTCCAGCTGGGCGATATCCTTCATGTACATGGAAATATTGGCCGTGTTGGTCATGACGTCCTTGGCGATGAGGGTGCCGCGGTGGAAGTTTTCGGCGTTTTCAACCAAATAATCAAAAAACTCTTCATGCTTGTTGCTGATACTGAACATCTATGTGACTCCTCCTAAGTAATGATTGGTTCCAGTATATAATATATCGTTTGTCATTATGTAAAAGAAATGTAAAGAATTTGTAAAATTATTGGGGAAAATGGGAAAAAATCGGGACGATAAACGTTTTTTTTACCCTTGTATATGCTATAATCTATACATACGAGTAAAGCAAATTTTACACACCCATGCCTGAAGGAGGATATGTTTTATGGTAAACACACGCAAGGTGGTCATCGTCGGAGCCGGCCACGTAGGCTCTCACGTCGCATTGGCCCTGATTCAGTCCGGCGAAGCCGACGACATCGTCTTGATTGATATTTTGAAGGAAAAGGCCCAGGGACAGGCGATGGACCTGGACGACGGCGTCAGCGGCGCCTTGTGCGGCAACGATGCCCAGATCCGCGCCGGCGGCTATGAAGAACTCAATGACGCCGACATCCTGGTCATGGCCTTTGGCCGCAGCCGCAAGCCCGGCGAAACGCGCCTCGACATGTTCGACGATTCGATCCGCATGGCTCAGGAAGTCATTTCCCATCTGAAGCAGGTAGACTTCAAGGGCATCATGCTCAGCATATCCAACCCTGCCGACATCATCTGCGAATACATCCGCCGTCAAATGGGCTGGGAACGCAATCGCTGCTTCTGCACCGGCACGAGCCTCGAAACGTATCGCCTGCTTCGCGTCCTGTCCCATCGGACGGGATACGCCCGCCGCTCCATTCAGGGCATGTGCATGGGCGAACACGGCAACTCCAGCTTCATCGTCTGGTCCCAGGTCTATGTCGGCGGCAAGCCCTTCGCGGCCTTCATGGCGGAAAAGCCGGAGCTGGCGGCGCTCAGCCTGGACGACTTGCAGACGGAAGTCAAGCGGGCCGGCGACATTGAAATCGACGGCAAAGGCTGCACCGAATTCGGCATCGCCAACGCGGCGTGCATGATCATTTCGGCTATTTTCCATGACCAGAAGCTCGTATGGCCCTGCTCGACGGCCTTGTTCGGCGAATACGGCGAAGAAAACGTAGCGGCCGGCGTGCCCTGCGTCATCGGCAAGGACGGCATGGAAGGCGTCGTCGAAGTCGCCCTGACGGAAGAGGAACAGAAGAAGTTCCACGATTCGTGCGATATTCTCCGCAGCTTCCTGGAACGGGCCGAAGGATTATAATTTTCATGCGTTATGGCAGGCTGTGACGAAGGCTTTCGCCGCAGTCTGCTTTTGTATTTAACTACTGTGTTGAGGTGAAAAGAAGACATGAATTTCTTATTGACCAGACAGGCGTCTCATCCTGTAGACCGGATGCTGCCGTTGCCGAAATTGTTTGCCTATGGGCTGCAGCATGTCCTGGCCATGTATTCCGGAGCCGTCGCCGTGCCGATCATCGTGGCCCAGGCCCTGCATCTGACGCCGGAGCAGCTCATTCATTTGATTAACGCCGACTTGTTTACCTGCGGCATCGCGACGATTCTCCAGACCGTCGGCTTTTGGAAGGTCGGCTCCCGCATCCCCATGATACAAGGCGTCACCTTCGCGTCGGTCACGCCGATGATCATGATCGGACAGGAGCACGGGATTACGGCCATATACGGGGCGATTATCGCCGCCGGGTTGTTTACCTTCCTCATCGCGCCCTATTTCAGCCGCCTGATCAAGCTGTTTCCGCCCGTCGTCACGGGTACGATTATCATGATGATTGGGATTACCCTCCTGCCCGTGGCCGTGCGCTGGGTCGGCGGCGGCAACCCGTCTTCGCCCGATTTTGCCAGCCCCATGAACCTGTTCCTGGCAGCCTTTACCTTGGCTATCGTCGTGGCCATTTACCGCTGCGGCAAGGGCTTTGTCAGCAACGTATCCGTCCTCATCGGGCTGATCTGCGGCACCATATTGTCCATGGTATTGGGCGTGGCTAACTTTGACGAAGTAGGGCGGGCCGATTGGATCGGCATCATCACGCCCTTTTCCTTCGGCCTTCCGACCTTTAACGTCGGCTCGATCATTTCCATGATCATCGTCATGCTCGTCGTCATGGTAGAAACGACGGGCGACTGCATCGCTATCGGCGAAATCGTCAAGCGCCCCGTCGGCAGAGGCCGGCTGGCCCGCTGTCTCCGCGCCGACGGCTTGTCGACGCTCATCGGCGGCATCTTCAACAGCTTCCCCTATACGGCTTTCGCCCAGAACGTCGGCCTCATCGCCGTCACGCGCGTCAAGAGCCGTTTCGTCGTCGCCGCTTCGGGCGTCATCCTCATCCTGCTGGGGCTGTTCCCGAAAATGGCTGCCGTTGTAGCCTGCATTCCCAACGCCGTTCTCGGCGGCGCAGGCATCGCCATGTTCGGCATGGTCATCGCCAGCGGCGTCCGGGCGTTGGCGAAAGTCAAATTTGACGGAAACTATAACCTCATGCTCGTCGCCGTCAGCATCGGCATGAGCATGATTCCCCTGACGGTTCCGAATTTCTTCCAGCATTTCCCCGATGTCGTGAAGGTTATCTGCCAGAGCGGCATCACCCTGGGCAGCCTGACAGCCGTCGTGCTGAACATCTTGTTCAACGGGTTTAAGCCGGAAGAAGATAAGACCCAGGCTGACCAGGCATAATATCGTAGTATTTGCAGAGGGAGCGTACATGAAGAGACAATTACTGACCCTGGCCTGTACATGGGCCGCAGCAGCCGGAATTGCCTTGGCTGTAGAACCGCCTGCGCCGAACCTGTCGGTGCAGGCAGCGCAGATTCAGACAGCAGAGGACGAGAGCCGCCGGTCTGACGCGGACAGTGCGCCGCCTCGCAGCCGCGCGGAAGCGGGTGAGCCTGCTTCTGACGATACATCTGCGCCTGCCCGTTCTTCCAAAGACAGACGGCAGGATCGCAACGCCGGAACGAAAACCGGCGAAGCTAAGGCCGGACAAGCGGCTCCGGATCCGATAGTGACGGTACAATCGAAAACGCCGCCCGACGTAACCGTCGAAATCAAGAAGGCCCCGGCGGCAAAGGCGCCGAAGCCCCGGAAGCAGACGGAGCAAGGCCGGAAAATCGGCATCAACGCGGCCAGCCGTATGCTCATTTTGTATGAAAACGGCAAAAAAGTCCGCATGTATCACGTAGGCGTCGGCACGCCGTCTACGCCGACGCCGCCCGGCTTTTACAGCGTGCAGACGAAGGAGGTCAACCCGACGTGGATCGACCCCAGCGATACGACCGTACAGATTCCGGCAGGGCCGGACAATCCCCTGGGCTATCGCTGGATCGGCTTTCACGGCACCTACGGAATTCATGGGACCAATAATCCTTCCTCCGTAGGCTATTACGTGTCCAACGGCTGCGTCCGCATGCATGAGAAAGACGTGGAAGAGCTGTATCCTCTCGTATCTATCGGCACGCCGGTCATGGTCTATTACGACCGCATCGTCATCGACAGCGCGGCGGATCATACCGTATCGTACTACATCTATCCCGATGGCTACGGCTGGCAGCCGCTGACCGTTCAGGACGTGCGGCGGGCCTTAGCCGGCTACGGCGTGGAAAACTTTGTGACGGCCGAATCCATTGCCGCCAAAATCGCCGCCTCAGACGGGCAGCCGACGTATATCGCCAAAGCGTACGACCTGTATGTGAATGAGAAAAAGCTGCCCCTGCGGGCCTTGAAAGCCAACGGCGTCACCTATCTTCCGGCTGTCGCCGTCGCCACGGCGCTGCGCCTGGACCTGCACTGGGACAACAGCCGCGGGCTGCTGACCAGTCCCTACGGCTCGGCTCCAGGCGTCGTGAGAAATAACGTCGTATACGTAAACGCCGCCTTTGCCGACAGGCTGTTTCACTTGTCCGGCGCCCTGACCGGGGACTTGACTTACGACATGCAGTCCCAAGCGCCGCCTGCGCCTAAGGCGGCTGTAAGCGTGACCATATCGCCGACGGACGGCCCGTCGCTGAAGACGACGTGATAAAAAACGGCTCCGCTGTTAGGAGAATCGCCTGTATTTAAGGCGATTTCCTACGGCGGGCCGTTTTCTTTTGTTTCTATGGAGCGGTCTCGTGTTGACAAATAGAATATAGTGATTTATAATTGACATATGTCAAAAATAAAACGTCGCACAGGCTGGCAGCAGCCGGTCATAGAAAGGGATGGACAAGTATGAAAATTGCAGTTACTTATGAACAGGGCCAGATTTTTCAGCATTTCGGCCATACGGAACAATTCAAGATTTACGAAGTAGAAAACGGCGCAGTCGTCAGCGCGGAAGTCGTCGATACGATGGGCAGCGGCCACGGTGCGCTGGCCGGATTTTTGCAGGCTCAGGGTGTCCATACGCTGATCTGCGGCGGCATCGGCGGCGGAGCGCAAATGGCTCTGGCTCAGGCCGGCATCGCCTTGTACGGCGGCGTACAGGGTTCGGCAGACGAAGCCGTAGCAGCTCTGCTGGCGGGAACGCTCTCCTTTAATCCTGACGTGCACTGCGACCATCATGACCATGCCCACGGCCACGGCGATCATGCCTGCGGCGAACACGGCTGCGGCCAGCATGAACATCATGGCTGCGGCCATCACCACTAATCACAAAGCAAGACCATATACGACAGCGAAAGAAGGGTTGAAGATGAAAGAAATTACGGCATTTTATTTAAACGGCTGCCCCTACTGCCGCAATGCGAAGGCGGCGCTGGCAGAATTAGTCAGTGAAAATCCGGCCTACGGCGAGGTGCCCGTCCATTGGTATGAAGAATCGGAATCTCCCGACGTCGTCCAGGGACACTCCTATTATTACGTGCCGTCTATGTTCATCGGCACAGAAAAGCTCTACGAAGCCCAGCCGGGCCAGTCCTATGATGAAATTAAGAGCCATGTGAAGGCAGCCCTCGACGCTGCGATGGCTTAGGTATACCATACCTGCTGATTTTTCCCACAGAAATCGGCAGGTATTTTTTTATGCGTACAGGGACGCGACGCGCTCCGGCGATAGGCCAATATCGGACTGATTGGGGGAAACGCAGGCCAGTACCGGGAGATTCGTCAGCTCCTGGATTTGTACGACGTTGTCCCGTTCCATCAGCGTGTCCTTGTAGTTGTTGACGATAAAGCCCTTGACCGGCAGGTTCTGGGCTTTCATATAGAAGGCCGTCAGAGCTGCGGCGTTGATCGAACCGAGGCCGGCCGGCGATACGATGACCGACGGGAGGCCGAGCCAGCGGATCAGGTCGGTCAAGTACCAGCGATGAGCGGCGTCGATTCGGATCGGGCAGACGATGCCGCCGCAGCCTTCGACGGTCACGTAGGGATAGGCTGCGCAGACGGCCTGCCAGGCGCGCAGCACTTCCGATTTTTCGACAGGATTTCCTTCTAAGCGGGCCGCTAAGTGGGGCGAATAGGCTTGGGCGTAGCGGTATGACAGCAGGAGCTCTTGCGGCTCTCCGATGCCAGCCGCGCTGTTTACGAAGGCGGCGTCGCTTTCAGCGAAGGACGGCGCGCCGCTGACGACGGCTTTGTAATACCCGGCGTCGTATCCGCCGCGCCGGAGGGCTTTGAGCAGCAGGGCTGAAATATAGGTTTTGCCGACATCGGTTCCCGTGCCGACGACATATAATCCTTTGGACATGAACATCTCTCCTTAAACGAATACCTGCAGGCGGCGAAGGCGGCGAGACAGGATGGCTGCTGCAAAGCAGACGGCGACGTCGCCGGGGACTTCGACGGCAAAGGCGTACAAAAATAAAGACCATAAGGCCGTGTCGTTTCCCAGGTAGCAGCTGCTGATGAGATAGGTATAGGAAACGCCGAAGCCATATACGACGGCCAGATTGACATACACGGCGGCAAAGACGCGGCGGCGCGTCCAGGGATAATGCGGGCCGGCGAGAAGGCCGGCTATCCAGGCTCCGGCAATAAATCCCAACAGGTAACCGAAGGTAGGCTGAAAGACGTAGGACGGCCCGCCGCCGGCAGTAAATACGGGCAGGCCGGCTAGGCCCAGAACGACGTACAGCGTTACGGCGGCAGCTCCTTTCGCCGGGCCCAGGACAAGGCCGGCCAAGGTCGTGAACAGGAGCTGCAGCGTAAAGGGGCAGACTGGGATGGGGATGCGGATAAACGCGCCGATGGCGGTCAAAGCGGCGAACAGGGCGATATAGGATACGTCGCGGATCGTGCCGGGCGGAGAACCAGGGCGAGAACACGGCGGCATGGACATCACTCCTTATTTGTTATCTTTTTAATTAAGGCGTATATGTTTACAAATATAAGGAAAGTATAGCCTAAACAAAGACGTAAGTCAATTTCTTTTGTAGAATAAAAATTAACATACTGCGATAAAAGTGAACTAAAAAAGTATTGATTGAGCGTGCGAAGTGTGCTATACTAAAGGTACTCAATAGATAATCATTATTTTTTAGATAGATGAGGAGGGAGTCATATGCGAATTGGCGAAGGCACCATTACGGAAATCCTCGACGGCGGCCTGGCGAAAGTCCGCGTCAACCGCGATCATTTATACGTGGCCTGCAGCGCCTGCTTTGGCGCCGAGCACGTCTACGTGACGGCGAGAAACAGCCTCGGCGCTCAGGAAGGACAGGACGTGCGGTATGAAGTGCAGGACGAGCACCTTGTCATGGGGGCTTTTATCTGTTTTATCGTCCCCTTGTTCCTGGTTATACTAGGCGGCATCGGCGGCTACTCCTTCGGCGAGACGGTTTTGTCGGCCTTGATCGGCGCGGCAGCCGGATTGATAGTCAGCGCCGTATTGGTCAAGCTGTACGATTCGTCCCTGGGAAAGAAAATTGATACGAAGGCTACGATCACGGAGATCATCGAAACAGACGACGACGAGTCGTAAATACAAAAAGGCTGGCCCGAAGACACAGGAGTTCTTCGGGCCAGCTTTTTGTATTGTAGAGAGGTGATTATTTGTTTAATACGCCTTCGAGGTATGTGGCCGTATCGGTCAAGCTGTCCGATACGTAGCTTTCGATATCGCCCTTGTCGCAGTGCATGGCGAATTCCGGGTCGATAGGCAGCTTAGCCGTATGGGGGATTTCGTATTTCGCCGCCGATTCTTCTACATGGCTCGGGCCGTAGATTTCATGACGGGAATGACAGTCGGGACATTCGAAATAGCTCATGTTTTCGATGAGGCCGAGGACGGGGATGTGCATGATTTCCGACATCTTCAGGGCCTTTTCGACGATCATGGAGACGAGCTCCTGCGGCGACGTGACGATGAGGATGCCGTCGACCGGCAGGGACTGGAATACCGTCAGGGGGACGTCGCCCGTTCCCGGCGGCATGTCGACGAACATGTAGTCGATATCGCCCCAGACGACGTCGGTCCAGAACTGTTTTACGGCGCCGGAAATGACCGGTCCGCGCCATACGACGGGAGCCGTCGTGTCTTCCAGGAGTACGTTCATGGACATGACTTTAATGCCCGATTTTGTTTCTACAGGGAAAATGCCGTTGGCGTCTCCTGTAGCCCGTTCTGTCAGGCCGAAGGCCTTCGGGATGGACGGGCCGGTGATGTCGGCGTCGAGGATCGCCGTCTTGAAGCCGCGGCGCTGCATCTGTACGGCCATGAGGGACGTGACGAGGGATTTACCTACGCCGCCTTTGCCGCTGACGACGGCGATGACGTGCTTTACGTGCGTTCCTTCATGGGGCTGAGCCTGGAGGCTCTGCGGCTGCGTGCGGCTGGAGCATTCGCTGCTGCAGCTGGAGCAGTCGTGATTGCAATTTTCACTCATTACTATCATTCTCCTTTTTGGGATTACATTTTCCGGCCTGACAGCGCGTATGGCGGCAGGAGCCGGCATGTTCACAGAGTTGTATGTGGCCGCCTTCGATGAGAAGGCGCTTTCCATGGACGAGAGCGTCGGCAATCTTTCGGCGGGCGCCGTCGTAAATCCCCGTGACGGTCGTGCGGGACACGTCCATCTGGGCGGCGCACTGCTCCTGCGTCAGCCCGAGCAAATCGATCAGGCGGATGACTTCGTATTCATCGATGCGCATGATGATGACCTCTGCGTCGGCTGCGCAGCCGGACGGGGCGAACTCGCCGGCTTTGGGCAGAGAACAGACGCGGCGGCACCGCGGCGGTCTCGGCATGGAATTACCTCCCTTTTCAGTGATTCAGTATTATTATAAAAGTATAGATGACATATGTCAACAATGCCTCAGGCCTTATTTCCATAGGTTTCTTCATAGCGCTTGCGCTTGCGGACAAAAGTCGACGGCGTGATGCCCAGGGCCTTGGCGGCGGCGCGGACGTTGCCTTCCTGTTCGTAGGCCATCGTCAGGTAATGGTATTCCAGCTTTTCCAGCGTTTCGTTTAAGTCGGAAGGGAGTTCGTCCGGTACTTCGGCGGCCGTCTCCGGCGCGGCTTCTTCGGCTGCCTGTTCGGCTGGGACGACAGGGTTCGTCGGCCGGAGCAGGTGGAGGTCTTCCGGCTTGATTTCGTCGCCGGAGCTGATGATGACGGCCCGTTCGACGATGTTTTTCAGCTCGCGGATATTGCCGGGCCAGGGGTATTCGTTCAGGAGCTGAATGGAAATGTTGGAAAACCTCTTTTTAAAATTGTATTTTTGATTGAGCTTGCCCAAAAACGACAGGGCCAGGGGGGTAATATCCTTTTTGCGGAACCGCAGGGGCGGAATGGAAATGGGGAAGACTGTGAGGCGATAGTATAAATCCTCGCGGAATTGGTCGTTCTTCACCATGTCTTCTAAATTGCGGTTCGTCGCCGCGATGATGCGCACGTCGATTTTTATCGGCTTGGTGCCGCCGACGCGCATGATTTCCTGCTCCTGAAGGGCCCGCAGCAGCTTGACCTGCATGTCTTTCGGCAGCTCGCCGATTTCGTCGAGAAAGAGTGTTCCCTTGTCGGCTAATTCGAACAGGCCGATTTTGCCGCCCCGGCTGGCTCCGGTAAAGGCGCCGCTTTCGTAGCCGAAGAGCTCGCTTTCGATGAGGCTGGGCGGGATGGCCCCGCAGTTTACCTGGATGAAGCTGTTTTTGGCCCGGCTGCTGTGCTGGTAGATATAGCGGGCCATGACTTCCTTGCCGACGCCTGTTTCGCCGAACAAGATGACCGTCGTGTCCATGGGGGCGACGCGGTTGGCCAATACCATGGCTGCCAGGGCCGTTTCATCGCGGACGATGAGCTCCCGCTCCGTAAGGGGCGTCTGAATGTGCTCCAGCTCGAGGCGAAGGCGCTCGATGGCGTCGGTCTTTTCCTGTATCGATTCCTTGAGGTTGTATATTTCCGTCAGGTCGCGGACGTTGGTGACGATCATGATGAGTTCGCCGTTTTTGTCGAAAATAGGCGAGCTGGTGACCAGGGCTTCCTTCCCCGATTTGAACCGCTGCTGCAAGGTGACGGGCCGCTTCGTGCGGGACACGATGAGAGAGCCCGACTCGGAGATGAGCTTCTGCTGCACCAAATCGGCCATATTCTTTCCTAAGATTTCGTCTTTTGTCAGGCCGGTAATTTCTTCGTACGAATGGTTGATGCGCAGGACGTTGCAGTTTTTATCGGTAATGAAAATACCGTCGAAGGAGTATTCGATAATCGCGTTCAGGTGTTCTGCCGCTTCGGCGACAGTGGAAAAAATTTCTTTCGTTCCCATAGGACTCCTCTCTTCCAGCATGCTGTTTAGTGTAGGGCGGTCATGGCTGGATCTTTCGCGCGTAAGAATTGGGGATATGAAGCAGGCTGCGGTATTTTTGAACAACTCGCCGGGAAATTGCTGTATGGAATTGCGCCGACAGCATTTCTACCAGCTGGGCGTCGCTGTACGGGCGTTCCTTATCTTCTTCGCGGATCAGCTGGCAAAGGGCTTTCTTGACGGCGTCTTTGGAAAGGGACTGGCCGTCTTTCCGCAGGGGGCATTGGAATAAGGCCTTGAAGGGAAGGGTCCGGTACGGCGTCTGCACGTATTTGTCCTTGATGGCACGGCTGATCGTCGATATATGGAGTCCCGTTTTCTCCGCCATGTCCTTGAGCGTCATAGGCCGCAGGGCATGGTGAGTCTCCAGGTATTCGCGCTGCCATTCCCAAATTGCGCCGGTCAGCGCGGCGAGGGTCTGGCGCCGTCGTTCTATATTGTGGAGCAACAGGGAGCAGCGGGCGTGCTTCTGCTGGAAATAGGTTTTGATGTCCGGGTCGTCGGCCTGATGCATCATGGCGATATAGTAATCGCTCATGGAATAGGAGGCGAACCACGTGTCGTTCAAGATGATTTCATATTCCCCTTCAGTTGGCCGGATGACGACGTCGGGAACGACGTAGGCGTCTGCGCTGTCAAAGAGGCCCTTCAGCGGGGCCGGGTCGAGGGCGCGGATGCGCCGGATAGTCGGCAGGACCTGCTGTTTCGGAAGGCCCAGGGCCCGGCAGACGGCGGTGATATGATTTTTTCCGATATCTTCTAAGAACGAGTCGACGAGGGTTTCCGCTAAGGGCGTCAGCTCACCCTTTCGCCGCAGCTGCAATTTCAGGCACTCCTGCAGCGACGACGCGCCGATCCCCGGCGGATGCAGGCCCTGCAGGATGGCGACGGCCTGGGAAAATAGTCCGTCCGGCAGGGGAAAGCGCGATACATCTTTTTCCGTCACCGTCAAATAGCCTCGGTCGTCGACGCACTGGGCCAGGTAATTCAGCAGGGCCCATTGGGGCTTGGTAAACTGGCTGGGATTGAGCTGCTCTATGAGGAAATTTTTGATCCTGTCCTTGTCCGGCGCAGCGACGAACTGGAGAAATTCTGCTGCGCCGCCGCGGGACGCTGAAGGATGATAATCGAGAAAGGGATTTTCTTCCGACTCCTTCTGCAGCAGGCTGCGCAGGTCTTCCGAGGACATGGACAGGATTTGCAGCGATTGAATCTGCATGGCCGACAGCTTTTGAATTTGTTCTTGCGTAAGGGTCATACGTGCGTCCATTGACATATCCTCAGTCCTTTGTGCCGGGTAAGTCCGTATACTGCGTTTTGCCCGACGAGTTTTTGGGAATCGCTGCAATAGAACGGATGGTGAAGCAGCTGGGATGAAGGCCCGCCTTGGCGACGAGGAAATCCTCCAAGTCGGAGCAGTCCGTTTCCGGAGCCGTCGTAAAGACGAGCAGGTCGTCGTCGCCGCCGGTGCAGGCGAAATCCCTGTCGGCGAAGGCGTTTTTGAACAGCTGCTCGACTTCGTCCATGTTGACCCGCTTGCCCATGATTTTGACAAACCGTTTTTTGCGGCCGGCAATATAGTAGAAGCCGTCTTCGTCGCAGTAGGCCAAGTCGCCCGTAAGCAGGCGGCCGTGCCGTTCGTCTCCTAATTGGAGGTCGTCGGCGCCATGGGCGTAGCCCAGGGATACGTTGGGGCCGTCGTAGCACAGCTCGCCGATTGCGTTGGGTTCGGTCAGCTCGGCGTGGTCGTCGTCCAAGATGCGGAAGGAGCCGCCGGGGATGGCGACGCCGATGCTGCCGATCTTGCGGAGGCAGTCTGCCGGCGGCAGGTAGGACATGCGGGCCGTCGCCTCGGTCTGGCCGTACATGACGACGAAGCGCTTTCCTGTGCCGGCAGCGTATTGGCCAAATTCCTTCTGCAGCTTTTTCGACAATTTTCCGCCGGCCTGAATCATCAGCGTCAAGTCGGGAAGCTCCATGGCCGTGAATTTCAGGCGGCGCAGGCATTCGTACGTAAAGGGAACGCCGGCGATGGACGTCACTCTTTTTTCCTTGCAGAACTGCCAAAAGGCTGCGTCGAAAACCGTCGCCGTCGTCAGGCATTCCGCCGCGCCGCAGAGGACGTGGCTGTTGATGACGGACAGCCCAAAGGTATAGTGCATGGGCAGGCTCGATACGGGCCTGTCGGCGGCGGTTAGTTCCAGATACTGGGCGATAGAGGCGGCGTTGGATTGGATGTTGTCGTAGCTCAGACGGACGAGCTTCGGGCTTCCCGTACTGCCTGACGTCGTCAGCAGCAGGCCCAGGCCTTCGTATAGGGCCGGCGACGTATCATTATAGCGGTATACGTCGTAGTCATACAGCGAATAGAGGGGCTTGCCGCCTTCCGTTCCGCAGGGGCAAAAGATGAATTCCGGGCGGTACGCGGCCAGGAGTCCCTGCTTGAGCTCGTCGTCCATGGCTTCGTCTATGAGCAGGGGGACGACGCGGCGTTGCAGGCAGCACAAGTAAGACAAGGCCGAACCGATGGTATTGCGGCATACGATGGCCGCCAGGGACCGGGACGGCATGATGCCTCCCAGCTCGTCGGCGTGGGCATACCAGGTTTCATATGTCGCCGCCTGTCCGCAATCGTCTTCAAAGAGCGTATGCGCCTTGGAGTTGGGATGTTTGTCAAAGAAATACATAGGAAAGCCTCCTCACTCTATGACGCGGGACAGGGCTTCGAGCATGTTGTACCCGTCCCACAGGACGCTCATATCCAAGGCCTGGCCGACCGGTACGACGCGGTCGACGCCCATGGCGCCGGCTTCGACGAGGGCCTGTTTCAGCACTGCCGGATCGATGCCCAGGGTGGAGACGGTCTGGACCTTCTTGACGGCAAAGGGCAGGACTTCGTCGAGGGTTCGGATTGGGAATTGGAAGAACTGGCCGAAGGAGCCTGATAAGGCCGTAATGTCCGGCGGCAGGGACGACAGGGTGTATACGTACAGTCTGTTGGTCCGGAAGGCCGCCGACTGGAGGTGCGGCTGGGTCATGGCGAATTCCCAGGCGTCGGTGTATTTGCCGCTGGTCTTGATGGGCTGCAGGTCATAGGCTTTAGCTTCGGCAGCGACGGCGTCCCACCAGCGCCGTTGCGCCGCTTCAAAGGCCGAGCCCCTTTCGTCGAGCCAGAAGACGAAGCGCGGGCTGGAGCAGGCGTTCTGGTCGGCTTCGTACGTGTCGTTGTAGAAGCGGTGCGCCCAGGCGCGCAGCTCGTCGTCCGAACCGTTCTGAATACTGGAGCAGTCGAAGACGGCGAAGGAATATCGGTCGGCAAAGACCAACTCTACGCCTTGCGGCGGCAGGGGAAAGATCCGTATTTCGGCGATAGACTTGTCGCCGCCCCAGACGATACGGCCGTCGCATTGTTGGGAAAAGCGGCCCGTCAGCTCGTCGTCGCGGCCGTAGGTGACGATGGCGTTCTGCCTGCGCAAGGCGGCGAATTTGTCGTCCTGCCAAATCTTGTGAATTACATCGCATATAGGGGCGACAGCCGGAGCCAGGCGCGGTGAGACGCGGACGATGTTGCCGTTTCCAGCCAGCAGGGAAATGCACAGGCTGTAGGCGAAGATGGTCGGCATGTTTGCCGGCGCGATGTGAAAGATGAGGCCCCGGCCGAGGCGGGCCTCCTGCGGGGAAAGGTGCCGGCGCAGCTGCTTGAGGTGATTGGGGCGCAGCCAAAAGCCGAGAGCGCCCCAGGCAGGCTTGGTCCGGGCTATGGGATGATGACGCAGCTCGTGGGACAGGACGGCGAGAAAATCCAGTACGACAGGGGCGAAGGGCTTCATCGGGAATGGTTTTTCCGGTATAGAGCCGGCTAAAAGCGTGTATTGATTATTCATGCGTATCGCTGCACCCCCTGATTTCAGCTTGCGGAATGCGGCCGTCGATGCGGAAATACTTTCCCTTGCGGCCGCAGGGACAATCGTCAACGCCTAAGATGGCCCCCATGTCCTCCGTCAGGAGCGAATGGCCGGGATAGGATACGGCCATGGGAGAGAGGACTTGGAGGATTCCCGGTTTTCCTATGGGACAGGGCGAAAAATCCTCCGGGTCTCTGACAATGACATCGGAAAAAATGCTGGCGTGGAGATGGCCGGCTTCGCATTCCATGTATACGCAGCCCGTCTGCTCGGCCATGCCGTAGTAGTTATGGACGCGGGAAATGCGGAACTGGTCGTACAACCGCCGCTTATAAGCCTCGGCCGACACGGCCTGGGCTTCCATTTTTTTCCAGCCGCCGCCGTGGATGACGACGGCATTGGAAAAGTCGAAGGAAAGGCCTGCGGCGGCAATGGCCTGGCACAAATATTTCCAAATCATGAAGGTAAAGCCGAAAATGAGGACCGGCCCCGTGCGGGAGGCGAAGGCCTGCAAGGCTTCTTTATTTAAGGTCAAGTCGTCCGTCAGGGCGTAATACTTTTTCTTAGCGAAGATGGAAAAACCCAGGATAGCGGCTCCGCGGGCGTTGAACGCCGCCCGGTCAGTAAAGACGGACGGCGAATCGACGATGAGCATGGGCACGCGGCCTGCGCCGAGAAAATCCTTGACGATGGCGTATAAGGTGAGCTGCTGGTTTTGCGCCGTCGCCGCGTCCAGGACGATGCGGGAGCGAGCCTGGCCCGTCGTTCCCGACGACGTGATGATCTTGAAGATTTCTTCGTCAGGAATGCTCTGCAGTTTTAAGTATTTGAATAAGCGGATTGGCACCATGGGAATCTGCTCCAGCGCCGAAAACTGACTGCCGTACCCGAATACGTCGAGGGCTTGGCCATAGGGCCGGCAATGACGGCGATGATGCTCTATCAACTCTTGAAAATAGGGCAGATACTGCTTTTCTTTTTCTTCCTGCGTCCAGGCGTAGGGCGCGTACGACAGCCATTGGCTATAGTCCATACTGTTTCTTCACCTCCTGGGTGAGCATGAAAGGAAGGCCGTGGCCGGGATAGGTCCAAATGGGAGCCGGCAGAGAGCGCAGTACGTCTTTGCCGACGGTTTGGTAAGCCTCGTCGTCGCCGCCGGGCAGGCGCGTAATGACTTCTTCGCCGGGAATGAAGTAATCGCCGGAAAACAAGAGAGCGTCGTCGGCGACGATGCAGATACTGCCCGGCGTATGGCCCGGAGCGGCAATGCAGCGGAAGGAGTGTCCCTTCCAGACGAAATCGTAGACTGGGGCGTCGAAGACGATATCCGCTGCCTGACAGGTAAATTTCGGATAAGAAACGTGCAGCTTGCCGCCGCTTTTAAAATACAGATACGATTCCATGATGCGCGTCATGTTCATCTTCGTATTTTGGATGCCGTCGCTGCATTTTTTGCTGGCGACAACGGAGAGGGGCCAGCGGCTGCGCAGGTCGTTGAGGCCAGCTATGTGGTCGCAGTGCTCGTGAGTGAGCAGCACGTATTCCGGGACGAGATGGTGTTCCGCTGCATACGTGTTGATCAGGTCGGCATTGTTCGGGTCTATGAGCAACGCACTGCTGCCGGACGTGAAGATATAGCAGTTGCTTTCCGTCAATGGATCGACCAGGCATGCCGGCTCTGGGAATTTAAATGTCGACTCCATAGTTGCGGAGAATGTCCATGCCTTTTTCATAAGAGCTGAAAGCCAATACGTCCGGCGTATCGATGGAAATGTCGAAGGTATCTTCCATGTCTTCCATAAGCGTCATGTGGCCCATGGAGTCCCATAATTTGATGGAACGGTATTTTAAACCGGGGAGCTGGTCTTTCGTCAATTTGAAGTTGGTCATGAAGAGTTTGTCGTATTTTTCTAAGTTTGTCATAGTATCACCTTTTTTAGTCATTTTGTTAAAGCGTACAGGAAAATAATGCCTCCGGCAGCAGATGGCGGTACGTGCCTTCGGCGACGATGGTTCCGTCTTGATTCGTGCAGACGCCGCGCAATGTCGCCGCATAGCCGCGGCTGTGCGGCCTTATTTCCAGAATCGCTGCCGTCGACGTCACGGTGTCGCCGACGTAGGCCGGCTCTGGGAAGCGAACGCTGCTTTCCATGAGGATGGCGCCGTCGCCGGGAAGCTGCGTTTCCATGAGGGCTGACAGCAGGCTTTCGACGAGCGAAGGCGGGACGACGGGCCGTTTAAATCCGCACTGAGCGGCAAAGGCCGCGTCGGCGTGGAGCTTTCCGTAATTCCCTGTCAGGGCGGCAAAGGCTTGTATATCGGCCTCGGTTATCGTTTTTTTCACAGACGCCATATGGCCGGCGCAGAGTCGTTTTTTCTCCGGCCGTTGGTCGTCGGACTCTGCTTTCAGCGCCGCCGCCAGCTGAGCAAACTGGGCTGGTGTGCAGAGCTGCTCGAAGCGTTTCGCCGCCAGCCCCTCCGGAGACGCGCAGGCCGTCATGCAGCCGCAGACGAGGAGGCAGATATCACAGATGGCTGTATCTACCTGGTAAGTAAATTCATGCTGGGGAAATTGTTTCTTCAGCTTTTCCACTTCTTTGGTGCGGTCGTACCGGCTGTTGCAGCCGCCGCAGTATTTTATCCCTATCTTCATGCGGAACTCCTACAAGTGCCCGTTCTGTAAGATGGCCTTGGCCTGGGCGATTAATTCGTCGCTGACACCGCTGACTAAGATGACGTCTTCGATTTCAGGGATGTGTTCTTTGATCGTTGCAGAGATTAGCTCTTCTGTTGTTAATTGAGCAGAGGGGCAGCCGCTGCATTTTCCCGTCAGGCGGATGCGAAGCACCTTGTCGGTATAATCGACGACGACGACGTTTCCTTGATGTGAAGCCAACGACGGGCGGACGTAGGTGTCCAATACGCCTTCGATTTCGGCGCGAGTAGCTGTAGACATGGGGGTCACTCCTTTTCCTTAACTATTATATGGTAATATATAAGCAATAACTATGCCAAATGCTGTGGGGACACCTGCTTGCCGGCCTGCGCGCAGGATTATCCCAGCTGAAAATGGCAAAAAATCCAAGTGAAAATGAAAAATACAAGGCGATGAAGCGGCGTGATGCACCGTTTTTTGTCAAACTGCCGGCAATTTCTCCTGCTGCATCTCCTGTTTTGAAACAAAATTGGTTTTGATATCTATTATTGTGCCAAAAGTGACGTATTTAGAAACGTTGAACCATTATTGAAACAATGGTGTAATTTCTCTTGTTGCAATTTTAGCACAAAAGACAATGTTTGCCTATGGTAAGAACCAAAAATGAAGCAAAAAGAGGCATGAAGATTTTTATTTTTCCCCACAATCATGGATTCAGTTCCTGTTTGCAGAAAAATTTTTCTGAATTTCAGCCTAATCGCATTAACTTGGCACGATTATTGCTAATTATATAAGCAAGACACTGCGATGAAACGAGACCCTTGTGCGTCCGTGCAGTCTTTACTATCTCTCGATGTATTTTCCCGGAAAGGATGATTTATTTATGACGTTAATGACTGGCGAACAGTATATTGAAAGCATGAGAAAACTGAACTTGCAGGTATACATGTTTGGCAAAAAAGTAGAATGTCCTGTAGACGACCCGATTCTCCGTCCGTCTCTGAATTCTGTCCGCATGACTTATGACTTGGCTCAGATGCCGGAATACCAGGATTTGATGACTGTTATTTCTCCGTATACAGGCGAACGGGTAAACCGCTTTACGCACATTCATCAGAGTACGACTGACTTGATGAACAAAGTAAAAATGCAGCGTCTCCTCGGCCAGAAAACGGCTTCCTGTTTCCAGCGTTGCGTAGGCATGGACGCTTTCAACGCCGTATTCTCCACGACGTACGATATCGACCAGAAATACGGCACCCACTATCATGACAACTTCATGACCTTCATGAAACGGGTGCAGACGCAGGACCTTACAGTTGACGGCGCCATGACCGACCCGAAGGGCGACCGCGGCCTGGCTCCCCACGCACAGGAAGATCCTGATTTGTACCTCCACGTCGTAGAACGTCGCCCCGACGGCGTCGTCGTTCGCGGCGCCAAGGCTCATCAGACAGGCTTTATCAACTCCCACGAAGTTATCGTCATGCCGACGATCGCTATGGGCGAAGACGACAAAGATTATGCCATTTCCTTCTCCTGCCCGACCGACGCCGAAGGCATTTTCATGATCGTCGGCCGTCAGTCCTGCGATACGCGTAAGCTCGAAGGCGCTGAAATGGATACGGGCAACCCCGAATTCGGCGGCACGGAAGCTCTTGTTATCTTCGACAACGTATTCATTCCGAACGAAAATATCTACCTCAACGGCGAATATGAATTTGCCGGCGTTCTCGTCGAACGCTTCGCCGGCTACCACCGTCAGTCTTACGGCGGCTGCAAGGTCGGCGTAGGCGACGTCCTCATCGGCGCTGCTGCTTTGGCTGCTGACTACAATGGCTGCCCGAAGGCATCGCATATTAAAGATAAGCTTATCGAAATGCAGCACCTCAACGAAACGTTGTATGCCTGCGGCATCGCCTGCTCCGCATTGGGTACGAAGACCGCTTCGGGCAACTACCTCATCGATCTCCTGCTGGCAAACGTCTGCAAGCAGAACGTTACCCGTTTCCCCTATGAAATCGTCCGCCTTGCCGAAGATATTGCCGGCGGCCTCATGGTAACGGCTCCGTCCGAAAAAGACCTGCGCGATCCGAAGATCGGGCCGTACGTTGAAAAATATCTCCGCGGCGTAAGCTCCGTATCGACGGAAAACCGCTTGAAAGTACTGCGCCTCATCGAAAACCTCAGCCTTGGCACGGCTGCCGTCGGCTACCGCACGGAATCCATGCACGGTGCAGGCTCGCCGCAGGCGCAGCGCATCATGATTTCCCGTCAGGGCAACCTGCGCATGAAGAAACAGCTGGCTAAAGCTATCGCGCATATTGAAGACTAATTTTGGTATCACTTCACTGCTTATGAATGATGTATAAGGCATATCCGCCCTGAGGCCTGACTCCTTGCCTCCGGCGGTATGCAGTTGCAAGGCAAGATCTCCCTGCAGGCGGCGTGCGCCGGCACGTTTACCTGACAGGGAGATTTTGCATCATGAGAGTATAACGGATAAGAAAGGCGGAATATACATGGCTATTGGATTGAAAGCTCCCGGATACTATATCCAGGGCGAAGGCGAATTGGATAAGTTAGGCAAGTATGTAAAAAAATTAGGGACGACGTTTTTGGTGTTGCTGTCTCCCAACAATAAGAAGCGCATTGGCGACCGCATTGCGGCCTCACTGGAAAGCGCCGATAAAAAGGTCGTATTCTGTGAATTTGGCGGCAAGTGCACGAAGCAGGCCATTGAAGATGCAATGACTGTAGCCAAAGAAAGTGGCTGCGACGTCATCGTCGGCGTCGGCGGCGGCACGGCTCTCGATACGTCGAAGGCCGTCGCTACGAATTTAGGCGGATTGCCGTCTGTCATTATTCCGACGATTGCGTCTAACGACGCGCCATGCAGCAGCGTAGCTGTCATTTATAACGATGAAGGCGTGGTCATCAAGGCCCTCATGATGCACCGCAACCCCGACGTCGTCCTCGTCGATACGGGAATCATTGCCCAGGCTCCGAAGCATTATCTCGTTTCCGGTATGGGCGACGCCTTGTCGACGTATTTTGAAGCCCGTGCCTGCTACCGCAGCGGCGCAAAGACCATGTCCCGCGGCAAGTGCTCCATGACGGCCCTGGCTTTGTCCGAATTGTGCTATCAGACGCTCCTCAAGAATTCTCTGAAAGCCCTGGAAGCTGTAGAACAGCACGTCGTCACGCCGGAACTGGAAGCCGTCGTCGAAGCCTGCGTATATTTGAGCGGCGTCGGTTTTGAAGACGGCGGCCTGGCTGCGGCGCATGCCGTCAACGACGGATTTGCCTATGTGCCTCAGGCGCACGGCATGTCTCACGGCGAAAAGGTAGCCTTCGGTTTGTTGGTACAGCTGCAGCTGGAACAGGCTCCGCAGGAAGAATGGGATACGGTTCTGCAGTATATCAAGTCCGTTGGCTTGCCGTCGTGCTTAGCCGATATGGGCATTACAGACGTCAAGGAAGAAGAACTTCGCCAGGTTGCCGCCGCAGCGACAGTTCCGACGCAGTTTACGAAAAACGTCCGCGCCGATATTACGGCTGACGAAGTGTACGCTGCCATTATGGCAGCCGACGCGGCTGGCCGCGCCTAAGGTTATGTTTACCGTAACGCCGGCGGCGAAAGGGTATATTCAAAAGCATGGCGGACACGTTATCATATCCTTGACGTTTGAACCGTCCTTGGGCGGGACTTGAAAAGGTGATCGCATCTGGGGCAGTTATGTTCCGGAAATTGGTTTAGGTAAACCAATTCAAGGCGGTTTTCTGCGTAAAGAATGCGACGGAATAACCATATGGTATCACAGTCGTCTCAAGATCAAGGAAGGCTTTTCTTCTATACGCATAGCACTCCGTTCCATCTGGATAAGCTCTTGGCTTGAAGTGGAAGGGGCTACGGGATATGCTGTCATACCGCCGGCAGCTGACAAAACATAATATAATGAAAAAGATGTCGCTTGAAGAAAGATCGATTTCTTCGGCGACATCTTTTTTATGGGGTGTTTTGACTGTGTTTAAGATTAAGGCTCTTGATGGGGCTGGCTGTATGACTGATGAATTTCCTATGTAAAATTTGCAAGGGAGTCCTAAGGCAAAGGTTTCTTGCGTATGATATACTAAGAGCGTTGCTTACCCAAACCGCAACGGGGAGGGGGTGGCAGATACAATGCAGGAGTTTGTTTCATTCATTCTTTCTATTATGGCAAGTGTAGTAGCGAATTACATTTGCAGATGGCTGAATAGAAAGATGTGAGCAACCAGCCTTGCCGAAGCGCCTGTATAAATAGCGTTAGAACCCCCTCACAGTGGCCGCTGTGAGGGGGTTCGTTCGGTGCATCTACAATGCTCCTTGTTTCATTCATTCTTCATGGTTAGTATATCATATCCTGAAGAATTTACAAGGTGAAAATCGCTTTAAAGGATATCAATTTGGCACATTTTCATGGCCTCCAAGGCCCGCGCGTGGCTTTCCGGCGTGACGCCGGCGCAGCACGAGGCGTCGACGCAAATTTCTTTTTCCGGATAAAAGGCTTTCAGCAGCATGGCGTTGGAAATGACGCAGATATCCGTACATACGCCCATGAGGACGATGCGGTCGTACTCCGCCGTTTCAGCAATCAAATCGGTGCTGCCGAAGGTAGGCTTTTCCAAGATGGTGGCAAATAAGGTATACGGCAGGAGCTGACGGCATATATTCCAGCCCTTTGTATCCTTGATACAGTGCGGGACCGGAAGTTTCTGCCCTTCCTGCGTGTCTAAGTAATTTTCTCCGTGCGTATCCTGCGTGAAGATCAAGTCGGTGCTGACGGACGTGTCCTTTTTGCTGGCGACGATTTTAGCTTCGATGCGCGGTACGACGGCCTGGGCTTCCTTGGTCCCCAGGGCGCCGTCGATGAAGTCGTTCTGCATGTCGATGATGACGTAAGCCTGATTCATACAGTATCCCTTCTTCCTTAATGCTGCTGCTTGAGTTCGCGGACATAGGCCGGCACGTCATGGCAGACCATGAGCCCTGACATGAGGGCGACGCCGGCAACGGGCGTAGTGCCGAGCTCTTTGACCGTTTGAAGATTGATGCCCCCTAAGGCGTAGACGGGAATCGACACGGCGTCGCAGATGGCCTGGACGGTCTGCGTGCCGATTGGCGGCATCGTTTTTTTGCAGTCTGTCGGAAATACGTGGCTGGCCATGATGTACGTTGCGCCCAACTTTTCGGCGCGCGCTGCTTCCTCCGGCGTATGGACTGAAACGCCCAGGGTCGTCATATAATAGAGAAGGGACGAATGGGTTTCCAAATACTCCAGCGAACACTGGAAACGGGGAACGTGCAGGCGGATGGCCGCTTTGCCGAAGTGGTGGAGAATGCACGTCTTGTCGTGCATGTTGCACAGGCGCAGCGCTTTTTTTGCGTATTCGACGTATTCATCTTCTGACAGCGTTTTTTCGCGAAGAACAATGGTATCGACGTCGGACGCGGCGATTTGTTCAAGCTGGTCCCAATAATTCGTCGTGGCAAGTTCGCGATTTGTTATTGCAACTACTTTTAACACAATAATATCACCCGATCGTTGTATAGTATAATGACATAAAATTATAATGTATATATACTATTACTATATATTAATCTCATAGCTCCGTCAATGTTTATACGGTAGGAATATAGGTCATTCTAAAAATAAATGATGTAAGGGCATACACTGTATAAATTTTTACAAAAATAAGTATTTTCTGGAGATTTATCTAACAAAATAAATGCCGCGAAGATATAGAAATAATGATAAATAATCATAGCAAAGACAGCAGGGGGAGATAACAAAAACAGCTTGGCAGTGGATTAGTCTGCAAGCTGTTTTTGCCGTTTCTATAGTTAGGTTATAAAAAGGAGATAGCTTATACATAGATGTAGTCGCTGGTCACAGGCTGCAGGCCCATGTGCTTGATGGCGGCGTACATTTCGTCGAAAGAGCGGCTGTCGGTGATTTCAAACTGTTCGTCGCCCATTTCGGAGCCGTCGTCTTCCAAGTGGCCGCCGATGCCGACGCAGACGCTGGCCGATACCTTCGTAGCGGCGATTTTCATGATGGCGTTGCGGTACCGGGCGCTTTCTCGGCTCGATACGACGATGCCCGCATAGGGGAGAAACAGGCGGTAGGCGCAGATGATCTGCGTGAGCTTCCGTTCGTCTACGTCTTTCGGATTGATTTTATCGTTGTTGATAATCGGGCACAGCCGCGGACAGGACAAGGAAATTTCAGCGTGAGGATATTTGCGCTGCATGAGGTAGGCGTGCATGCCCGTGGCGACGGCGTCTTTCTGATAGTCGTCGAGGCCGAGAAGGGCAGCGAAGCCGACGCCGCGCATGCCGCCTAAAATTGCCCGTTCCTGAGAATAGAAGCGGTAGGGGAAGATGCGCTTATTTCCAGCCAGGTGCAGCGTTTCGTATTTCGTCGAGTTGTACGTTTCCTGGAATACCGTAACGTAGTCGGCGCCGCATTCGTGGAGGTATTTGTAATCGTCGGAGTTGACCGGGTAGATTTCCATGCCGATGACCCGGAAATACTGGCGGGCGATCTTGACGGCGTTTCCGATGTACTGAATGTCCGACATCTTCGGGCTTTCGCCGGTCAGCATGAGGACTTCTTCGATGCCGGCGTTGGCGATGTTCTGGCATTCGCGGTGGAGCTCTTCGTCGTTCAGGCGGGCCCGCTTGATTTTATTGTGGGAGTTGAAGCCGCAGTAGATGCAGTAGTTGTCGCAGTAGTTGGCAAAATAAATCGGCGTGAGGATGGAAATGTTGGAACCGAAATGGCGGCGCGTCACGATGTGGGCCTTCTGGGCCATTTGTTCCAAATACGGAGCGGCGGCCGTCGACAAGAGGGCCATGAAGTCCCGCGGTTCCAGGTGCTGCTTATTCAGGGCCCGTTCGACGTCTTGGGACGTATAGTCTTCGTCATGGAAGGCGTCGTGGTATTTCGTCACTTCGTCGAGCATGTTCGAATCAAGGACTTCCATGCCCGGAAGATAG
Source organism: Megasphaera sp. An286 (assembly GCF_002163455.1). Taxonomy (NCBI): domain Bacteria; kingdom Bacillati; phylum Bacillota; class Negativicutes; order Veillonellales; family Veillonellaceae; genus Megasphaera; species Megasphaera sp. An286. Next base: position 60,631 of record NZ_NFIY01000003.1, read on the forward strand.
GTCATGTGGTCAATGCGTTGTTCTGTCATCGTCGTACCTCCTTAGTCGCCCAAGAATCCTGTCAGCGGGTCTGACGCCGATGCCGTTTCGCTGACGCGGCCCATGCCGGCCAGATAGGCCTGACGGCCTGCTTCAATCGCCTTGCGGAAGGCGCTGGCCATGAGGGGCAGGTCTCCTGCCGTCGCCAGGCCCGTGTTGGCCATGATAGCGGCGGCGCCCATTTCCATGGCTTCGCAGGCCTGGGACGGGCGGCCGATGCCGGCGTCTACGATGATGGGCAAGTCGATTTCGTCGATGAGGATTTGGATGAAATCCTTCGTGGACAGGCCCTTGTTGGAGCCGATCGGCGACGCTAAGGGCATGACGGCGGCTGCGCCGGCCGATACGAGGTCGCGGGCCGTGTACAGGTCGGGGTACATGTAGGGCAATACGACGAAGCCTTCCTTGGCCAGGATTTCCGTCGCCTTTACCGTTTCGACATTGTCGGGAAGCAAGTATTTAGAATCGCGCATGATTTCGATTTTGATAAAGTCGCCGCAGCCGATTTCGCGGGACAGACGGGCGATGCGGACGGCTTCGTCGGCGTTGCGGGCGCCCGACGTGTTGGGAAGAAGGGTTACGCCCTTGGGAATGAAGTCGAGGATATTATCTTTCTGCCCGGCTTCGACGCGGCGCAGGGCCATCGTGACGATCTGCGCGCCGGCCTGTTCGACGGCAGCCTGAATCAGGTTGACGGAATACTTGCCCGAACCGAGAATGAAGCGGGATGTAAATTCATGACCGCCGAGAATCAACGTGTCTTTTTGTTCCATGAGAAACAACTCCTTTGTATTTGCTGCTGTATGAGATAATGGTACTTCTGTGCGGGGAATGCCTATCAGCCTCCTCCGACGAACTGGACGATTTCCATCGTGTCGCCGTCGCATAAGGTGACGGTGCGATAGGTTCCGCGCTTTACGATAGCGCCGTTCAGCTCGACGGCGATGCGTTCCGGCCGCAGCTCTTCCTGGTCCAAATAGGCCTGCAAATTCATGCCCGCAGCCTGGACTTCTTTTCCATTAATTCGTACCATCGGCGTTCTCCTTTCATAAAAAATAAGCCGCACGAAGAGAATTACACCCGCGGTGGTGTACCCCTTCGTGCGGCTTTGTCAGTCACACTCTACATATTATTATAGCGGATAGATGCTTCTTGTCAAGATATTCGTGAATTTTAGTACATATGACAGCGCAAACTAATTATGGGAAAATTTATTATATAAGAGTAAATGACGTATAACGTAACGGCAATACCCGTACCGGCATATGGCTGCATGGCGTTTATGACGCAACGATAGCAGCAGTATCAACTAGTTAAAGGACCTATTGAAAATGTCCTTTCAAAAAATACCTACAACTACTTTACACTATTAGCCGAGAGAGTTCTGCTTGACATGTCTGAAAACTGTATTATAATACAATTATTGGTCTTTTTTTATTGGCGTTTTTGTGCATACAGACCTTGAAACCATCTCGATTTTTGAAGAAATCGAGATAAATTTATTTATAAAATTGCAAAATCAACGGCTGGAGTTTGATCCATGCCATACAAAACGGAGGGATTTTAAGATGAAATTCGGACTGTTAAAGGATATCAAAACCGGCGAATACCGCACCATTGTTACACCTGCGGAAGTCGACGCCATTGTGGGCGACGGCCACGAGGTCTACGTCCAGCGCGGCGCCGGTATCGGCGCGGGCTTTTCGGACGAGCAGTATGAGAAAGAGGGCGCTAAACTGGTGGACACCATGGAGGAAATCTATGGGACATGTGACTTTGTTACCAAGGTCAAGGAACTGGAGCCCTGTGAGTTTCCCCTGCTGCGGGAGAATCAGATCATCCTGACCTGCATTCATCCTGCCGCTCATCCCCAAGAGGTGCAGGCTCTTCTGGACAGCAAGTGCATCTCTTTCAGCGCTGAGGACAGCCATCGGTATGGCTCCCCTAACTGTGAGGCAGCTGGCAAAATGGGGGCCTTGATGGGTCTTGATTCCCTGTTGTCTATCCACGGGGGCAAGGGAAAATTTGTCAATGGCCTGGGCGGCGCGCCTGGCGTCAAAGCTCTGGTACTGGGCGGCGGTACCGTGGGCCGGGCTTGTGTATCTGTCCTCCACGCCTTGGGGGCCTGGGTGACCGTGATGGACATAAATATCGGCACTTTGCGGGATATTTCCCAGCAGTTCAACGAGGAAATCAATACCCAGATTTCCAACCGGTACAACCTGAAAAAGCTTCTGCCGGAAATCGACGTAGTATATAACTGCGTGCGCTGGCCCAAGAACGCCACGGAGTACATGATCGACCGGGAAATGGTCCGCTCCATGGAGAAGGGCTCCGTCATCGTAGATATCAGCAACGACGTAGGCGCTATTGAGACGTTCCACGAAACCACTCACGACGATCCCCGCTATATCGAGGAGGGCGTGGTTCACTATTGCGTCAGCAACATCCCCGGCGCCATTGCCCAGTCGACCTCCATCGCCTATGCTGCCTCAGTGCTTCCCCACTTCCGTTCCATTTTGAACAACGGGGTAGCAGAGGCCTGCGCCCGGGACGGATTCCTTCGGCGCAGCTTGACTACCTATCAGGGATACCTCACCCATGAGGAAACCAGCGCTATCCAAAACCGGCCCTGGATTCGCCCTGAAGATATTCTGGGGATAGCGGATCGGGAACTGGATCCCGCTCCCCGCACTACGAATACCCGTTCGGAAAACTTCATTCAGCTCTAAGCATACTCGCAGCCCTCTGTGTGGAGAGCTTGGCGAGTTTGGGAAAGTCCTGCTGAGGAGAACCACCCCGGCGGGACTTTCCCTTTATTTTATTTCATGGGAGGAATTTTATGAGCGTCAACGACTTTTTACTGGACTTTGCCTTTGCCTCGCTGTTTATTGTGATTGGACAGTTAATCCGGGCCAAGGTGCCTCTGGTTCAGAAATTTTTTGTGCCGGCCAGCATGATTGCCGGTTTTATCGCTTTGGTCCTGGGGAATCAGGGGTTGAACGTGCTGCCCTTCTCCAACTCCATTGGCAGTTATCCCGGCGTGCTGATCATCCTGATTTTTGCGGCCGTGGGCATGGGGGGCTTCTCCTTCTCCAAGACCAAATTTAAGTCCGAGGTGGAGCGGGTTGGCTCCTATTTCTCCTACAAAGTGCTGGCTCAGGCCATCCAGTTCGCCTTTGCGCCTTTGTTTGGGGTGCTGGTGATTTCCGAGCTGTTCCCGGAGATTAACTACGGCTTTGGGTTTTTGCTGGCCTCCGGATTCTCCGGCGGTCACGGTACCGCCGCTGCGGTGGGCTCTGCTATGGCGGAGCTGGGCTTTACTGACGCCACCGACATTGGGATGACCTGCGCCACGGTGGGCATCCTGTCCGGCATCTTCGGCGGGCTGTTCTTTATCAAGATTGGAACCAAGCGAGGCTGGACCAAGTATATTGAGAGCTTCCAGTACATCTCCGGAGATTTGAAGACCGGCCTGATCAAGGATGAGAAGAATCGGGGCTCCATGGGTAAGGAGACGGTCGCCTCCGTGGTGCTGGATCCCTTGGCCTGGCATTTGGCCCTGCTTTTGATAGCTTCCGGCGCAGGATTTTTGGCCAACGGGTGGATCAAGGACGCCATAGGATTGGACCTGCCCAGCTACCTGCTGGCTTTCCTCATTGGCATGGCCATGTTCCTGTGCTTCCAAAAAACTGGAGTGGGGCATTATATGGATAATACGGTGATCAGCCGCATCTCCGGCACTGCCACTGACTATTTGGTGTTTTTCGGTATCGCCTCTATCAAGATCTCCGTTATTGTGGCGTACGCTATACCGCTGCTGTTGCTGTTGCTGTTCGGCATGGTGCTGGTGGTGCTCACCCTGATGTACTTTGGCGCTGCTATGAATAAAGGCAGCTGGTTTGAGCGCTCCCTCTTCGTGTGGGGCTATTCCACTGGTGTGTTTGCCATCGGCTTTATCCTGCTGCGCATCGTGGACCCGGAAAACAAGTCCAAGACCCTAAACGATACTGCCTTGGCCGGGCCGCTGACTACTCCCTTTGAAATGTTTGCTTGGTCCATGGCCCCCAGTATGCTTCTCTGCGGCCAGCACTGGCAGTTTATTATCCTCTATATTGTGATCTTTGCGGCTTGTATCCTTCTCAACCGCGTCTTTAAGTGGTGGTGGCTCAAGATGCCTCTGAACCGCCCTGCGGAGAATGAGTTCTGATACTGCAAGCCGGAATTTCATCAAAAAAAGAGTATTGCCCATGCGGTATGATTTTATGCTATTCTTGTGAAATCCCGTGCAACAGCGTATGCACTGTATTTAAAATCAATATAAATCGTAGCAACATGAGGGGCTGCCGCACTGTTACCGTGCGGCAGCCCCTTGATATTTTAATTCTATTTATAGAAAGGAATGCATCGAACCTGCGTTTGGCAGGTGCAAATGTAAAGGAACGGAAGGACGCAAATTCTCAATGTCACATGCCGCGGCTGGATATGACAGAGCCATAAGCGGGTAAAACGAATGAGAAAGTTACAAGCTAAGGGCAAGGCTTACGCATGTCTGGTAACGTTGACAGCCGGGAAAAACCGGTATTTGTCAGGCGGCAAAGCAGCAAACAAAATGGCGCGAGCTATCAATGACGCAATGCTTCGGGTATGGAAAGGCCAGCCTCTTCGCAGTTTTACGCTACCGTGTCAGCCATGACAGCGATGAAAATACAAAGGGATGGTGCGGGAGTATTTTACAAAAGGGATGGATATCACGACTATTTCAGGAACCTATATGCAGCCTGTCTTTACAGAGCTCAATCTTCGGCTGCAAACATGCTGGGGATATAAAACACCTTATGAAGTCTGCCATTAAAACATTGTACTTAGCTTGACAATTCACCCCACAAAAACATGATACGGCATTATACCTATAAAGTTATTACGAGGTACATTCCAAGTACATTTTGCACAAAAAAACGGGTTCCCGATTCCGGGAACCCGCATGTTTTCTGGAGCCACTAATAGGATTCGAACCTACGACCCTCTCATTACGAAATAAACGAGGCCTCTTTTGGAGTGCATATAGATGGTTTCAGTTTCCTAATAAATAGCTAAATAAAGCCATTTTTTATGAATGTAAAAATAATAAGTTTTTTTGCTTCTAAAAGGTATTTTTAGGTATACTAGGTACAAATAGGTACATGTTTTGGGTCGAGATTTTCTGGGCAAAATTTTGACAGGGAAAATGATTATAGAGAACAAGATTCATTTTAGTCCATGGTTTTGAATAAAGAAAGTGTCAGTAAGAAGTGACACATGGAGCTAAAATGAGCAAATATAATATTTTTTAATTAACACTACAGTAAGAAAGAGAAGAAGGGGGTACCCCCTTCTTCTCTTTCTTACTGTAGGTATTATGCAAATTATCGTTATAGAATTTTTCAAAAGTCTTGGAGAGATGTAATGCTAAATAAGATTATGTGCTTTACTAAGTTTTGTAATATACTCTACTGAAAGTTTGGTATATTTAGCGATAGTTTCAATGGGTACGCCGTCCTGTAACATTTCTAAAGCAGTCGACGTTTTACCTTCTACTAAGCCTTGCTTCTTGCCCTCCACTAAGCCTTCTTCTTTACCAGCTTTATACCCTTCTCTGTTTTGACGCCATTATTTCATTGCTAGTGTCATATATTCTTACCTCGTTTTCAATATTGTATATGTTTGGGTTTAGTAATCAGATGGCGACACGTAACGTAACATAATAGTAAATAATGTCCAAAGGAGGTAAGGCGTAATGCAGATTACAAAAGCTGTATTTTTTGTATCAGAAGCAGCGTGTTTATTAGGATGCAGTTCGTACCAAATTTATCGTATGATTCATGAAGGCAAGTTATTGGCGTACAAAGATGAGGGTGCCAGAGCTTGGAAGATACCGGAACAAGCTATTCAGCAGTATATTCAGAAACAGTTTAAAGCCTGTTCAATTTCGTCGTCATGAAGAAGCGTTTTTGTTGATGAAAAAACATGTTTATAGGTTTGTTGGCTTTGTATGGCATTTAGGTAAAGGAGGTTGTTTTTTTATGAATGGTATTATTTCAGATGATATTATTACTGTGGACGAGATGTGCGAAATACTGATGATTGGAAAAAATATGGCATACCGGTTGTTAAATTCCGGAGAGATCCGATGTTTTAAGATAAGCAGAGAGTGGAAAATTCCCCGAAAAAGCGTATATGAATATATTCAACGCCAGTGCAGCAAGAAGGGCGACGAAGATAAAGTTCACTGATTTTTTAGAAAATTCTGTATATTGGTTAGGTTGAGGGTGTCAGGGGAAAAGCCATGTAAAACTTCTTTTTTTCAATGATATATTATAGAAGTGAATATATCAATTAGTTTTATGTAACGAATAGCTGGTTGATATATACGTTTATAATTTTAAAGTCTTAGGAGGTGAATGAGCATGATACTGGATATTGGAAAAATTATTTTAGATATTTTATCTAAAAACAGTGATGGAACGATGAAGTAAAATGAGTTAAGTTTTTAGGCGCGAAAACAGCAAACAGCCCTGTCGAGTATTCGGCAGGGCTGTTTGCTGTGCCGTTTTTTTATCACAAGGAGGAAATTACGATGAAACAAGGAAAAACATTACAAGCGTTAGGAGAAGAATTACAACGGCAGCGTGCGGCACGGAAAGACTTTTTAGCCGATACGAGAAGTTTGCAGATGACGACCAACGGCAATGCGTCGCTGCTGTATATGACCGTTGGCAAGGAGCAGAAGGAGTTTAAAGTGGGAGAACTGGCCCATCAGCAGATTGCCTCACGGCTGCAAATCCCCTACCGGTATTACCAGAAAATGCAGCGGGAATTTCCCGATTTGCTTGATGAAAACGTTAACGGCTGGTTTGACCAGAATCCGGAACGGCGTATGATCCGGACACTGGACGGCCATGTACGGGCATTTTTGTCGGATCGGTACAGACGGCTGGATAATCTGGAATTGTGCGCCGCTGTCTTACCTGTCATACAGAACATGAAGGGCTCAAGTATTGAAAGCTGTGACGTGACGGAAAGGCATATGTACCTGAAGGTGGTCAATAAAAAGATGAAGGCCGAAGTAGCCGTCGGCGACATTGTACAGGCCGGCTTTGTCATTTCCAACAGCGAAGTCGGCTTGGGTAGCCTGCGGGTAGAGCCGCTTATCTTCCGCTTGGTCTGCAAGAACGGCCTCATCTGCAAGGATTATTCGCAAAAACGGTATCATGTCGGACGACAGGCGGCAGCTTCGGAAGATGACGCCTACGAGCTGTATTCCGACGAAACATTGCGACAGGACGACAAAGCCTTCTTTATGAAAGTACAGGACACAGTGCGCTGTGCTGTGGACGAAGCGAAATTCATGCTGACGGTAGACGCTATGAAACGTTCTATGCATATCCCCTTGGAGCATGATCCAGTAAAAGAAGTAGAAGTCTTGGCCGACCGGTTCCCTCTCAATCAGGGCGAACGTGGCAATATCCTGCGCCAGCTCTTTTTAGGCAAAGACCTGAGCCGGTACGGACTGGTCAATGCTGTCACGGCGGCCAGCAAATTCTGCGATTCCTACGAACGGGCAACGGATTTAGAGCGCATGGGCGGCGAGCTGTTGGCTTTGCCTATTCCGTCTAATATGCAGCCGAAATCCTTGGAACAAAGGCGGGTGCCAAAGGACATTACGTCGAGGATACCGCAGATGCAGGTTATTCCGTAAGGTAGGATTGTCTAGGCAGCCTTTTTTCAGTATAATGAAATATATAAGAACGCATTACGGGAGGGATGGATATGACGATTGATGCCATTAAATCGGCAGTATTAGACGTTATCAAAGAATACCCGGCCATTACAAAAGTTACGCTATTTGGTTCTCGTGCCGCTGGCAACAACCGTGAAGACAGCGACATCGATTTGCTGATTGAATTTACTACGGACAGCATCAGCTTGATTACCCTGTCTGCGATACGGTACGCATTGGAAGATCGGCTGTCTCTTCCCGTCGATGTGATTCACGGGCCGCTGCGGCCAGACGATATGCTGGAAGTGGAAAAGGAAGTGGTGCTGTATGCCGCTGCGGCGTAGAGACAAGATTGTGCTGGAAAAGATTCTATCTGAAATCGACGTCGGCCTATCGATTATGGATGGACATAGTAAGGAAGAGTTTTTAGCCAATGAAGTCGTCAAGCGGGCGATTGCGATGACGGCTATTAATATTGGCGAATTGGTTAAAACGGTTACGATGGAATTACGAGAGCAATATCCTGAAATTCCATGGAGACCGATTGCTGGGCTGCGCGATTTAGCAGCTCATAAGTATGCTACGTTGCGAATGGAAGACATTTACAGCACAGTTACAAACGATTTTCCTAAATTGAAGAAAGATATAACACATATTTTGAAAGCACATGTGTAATATATAAACTGTATTTCGGCGAGGTAAGGCATAGTCCTTGCCTCTATTTTTATTTGTTTCTTAGCAATTAAGGGAAACGCAGCAAGATCCTGTGCCAACTCTTTTACGAACTTGGAATGCATGAGCGGCGCACTGTTAGCCTTGCCTGTGGCGTCCAGTATATAGCCGAAAGCCATGGATTGTGCAGACAGTTTCTTTTCCATATAAAATGAATAGAGATAGTATGAAGAAAGGGTAAGGCCGGCGCCTTACCCTTCTTTTTATGTAAGGAGAATACATGATGAAACTACCATATCCTTTATCTGATGAAGAATTATTGACGGCTTTTGTTCCCAAGGACAGTGCGCAAAAGCTGATACAAGAGTATGCCAGCCTGTATCACATTTTTACCCGCGTGTCTGACGAGCAGTTACAGCAGATTGCCGGTATCGGTAAGGCCAGATTGCGCAAGATGTCTATGGTCAAAGAAGTCATGGAACGGATAGATGAAGAACGGCGGCAGGAACTAACAGACGTGTCCGACGATAAAACGGCGTTTGCCTATTTTCAATTTCTGGCCGACAAGCCTAAAGAGGAATTATGGGCTTTACTGCTCACTACGAAAAATCAGGTCTTGGCTTGCAAGCAGATTTCTGTTGGCTCCGTCAATTCGTCATGGGCTGGCGTGCGGGAAGTATATCATGAAGCCGTACAGCATCTTGCCGCCGGCGTCATATTGGCGCATAACCACCCGTCCGGCGATCCGGCGCCTAGCTTGGAAGATGTTAATGTGACCCGGAAGATGATACAAGTCGGCGAGTTGATGGATATTCGTTTTTTAGATCATGTGATTATTGGACGATACGGCAATTACAGTTTTTATGTTCAGCGGCCCGAATTATGGTGTTAAAATATAGGAAAAATTTTGCGTATTTATAGAAATATAAGCATATATGCGATATACTGTACACAGAGTACCAGAATAAAAGAGAGTGAGGTGGATACCTGTATGATCCGTATTAACCCTTATCGTCCCGGGGCGGGCATGGTTCCCGCCTATTTGGCTGGGCGGCAAGATTGTATTGAAGAAGCTGTTCATGTACTGGAAGCTGTCAGCGTTGGCTTCCCATCACGATCCATTGTCTATTATGGGTTGCGCGGCGTAGGTAAGACTGTACTGCTGAATCACTTGGAAACGGTAGCGGAAGAATTGCCGGTTGTATCAGAGTATATGGAAATTACAGAACGTGGACGCTCCTTTCAGCAATATCTGGCCTTAGCTGTATATAAGCTGATTCATCAGCTCAGTATAAAACAGCAGATAGCCGAACAGGCTAAAAAAGTATTATCTATCTTAAAAGCCTTTTCCCTGAAATATGCCTGTGGCGATGTGAGCGTCGAAATTACCTTAGATGCAGCCCATGGTATTTCTGATACGGGAAATTTAGAAAACGACATCATGGAAGTCCTTATATCTTTGGGGCAGGCTGCCAAATCAAGCCGTCAGGGCGTCGTATTATTTATTGACGAAATCCAGTATATGAAGGAAGATGAACTGGAGTCTCTCATGACGGCCTTGCACCGGTTGAATCAGAAAGGCCTGCCTATCGTCATCATGGCGGCAGGATTGCCTAAAATAGCCAAAATTGCCGGAGACGTCAAATCGTATGCGGAGCGTTTATTCCAATTTGTAGAAATCGGTACGCTGACTGCCGAAGATGCAAAAAAAGCACTGACGGAACCAGCCGCGCAATTTCACGTGACTTACGAACCGGAAGCGTTGCAATATATGCTAAACATAACGGAAGGGTATCCGTATTTCTTGCAGGAGTATGGAAAGTGGACGTGGGAAGCGCGGAAAAAGGATACTATAATTACCAAGGCGGACGCAGTGGCTGCCTTTGGGAAATTTGAAGCTAGTTTAGACGAATCGTTTTTTAAGGTGCGTCATGACCGGGCAACGCCTAGGGAACTGGCATTTATGATCGCCATGGTACAATGTGGAGAACGGCCTTGTAATACGAAAGATATAGCCTCGCAAATGGGAGAATCGGTGCAGCGCATTTCGCCGTTACGGGCTCAGCTTATTCATAAGGGATTTATTTACGCGGCGAAACGAGGCGCTGTCGATTTTACAGTGCCGCATTTTGATAGTTATTTGAAACGAATGCACTTGGTATAAAGAATTTTGAATTGTATAAACATATATTATAAGCCCTGACACGTAGATGTCAGGGCTGTTTTGTTTAGTTGAAAGGAATGATGACCTATGCCAGCTACACAATTTATTTGCCCTGACGGAAAACAAGTTCCTATCCTGCACTGCTTGCAGTCCTGCCCGCAACGGCAGCGGTGTATGTTTCTGCCGACTTTACGGGCTATTGCAAAGTCCCTGCACAGGGATATTACGGAACCGACGGTGACGGAACTTATCGCCGGCGTCCGGGAAACGTACCTCAAGAAAACGACAGAGTATGCTGTTACTCCTCAATCCGTACTTTATGCCCTTCATGGGCAGGGCGTTCATGCCGTTCATGAACAGTGTACTCAAGGAGATATGCTCAGCGAGATTCGTCTAAAAGATACGTTGACGAGCGGTAAATTTGATCTATACGGCAAGATTTTAGACGATACCGAAGGCGTACTGGGCGATCTGAAAATAACCAGCTCATATAAGCTCATGAAAGCCCTCGGCATCTATAAGGTTCGCGTTCCGACGGGAGAAGTCTACAAGACAGGCCTGCGAAAAGGACAAGCGAAGTATCGGAACGAGCTGCGATACGACGGCGCAAGGCATGTCTTGGACTGGGCTATGCAGCTTAACTACTACCGCATTTTACTAGAACAGGAAGGCTTTACGGTGCAGAAAATGTACATTCAGGCCATGTGCCGGGATAACAACCTGCGCATGGCTGCCGAACGGGGCATCGACCAGTCCGTCTATATTATTCCTATCTATAAAATCAGCGACCGCTGGTTGCTACGCTATTTCCATCATAAAGCCGCCCTACTCCACGAAGCCATGAAGGAACGGAAACTGCCCCCTATCTGTTCCAGCCGAGAACGATGGCATGATCGGAAATGTCTCGGCTACTGCGCCGGCCGGGCAAACTGCCCGTATGCGCGGCGGCTTCAACGAGAAAAGACAGGAAATGTAGGCTAAAGGAGGACGATAACTATGCCTCGCTATTCGAGAAGTTTAGATGATTTGCAGTCCTTGTTCCATTCTGTCGTCATCGTCAGCCAGACCGACGACAGGCATTGCATTACGGCCTATCAGGGACGATTATACCAAACCGTTTGGGATGATCGTATGGGACAATATATTTTAGAACCTATTCCATGGAAAACGTAAAGGAGCGTATGATACATGGCAAACCATGTGCAAAATGTATTACTCGTAGAAAGACAAGCCACACAAGCCGTCCGGAAATATGTCCAACGTCCAGAAAATCTATTTGATTTTACAACTATCCTCCCCCTATCGAACGCCTCACTGGAAGAAAAAATACGATGCTGGGGAACGAAAGAAAATGCCATGGGAGCCGTCTTTCATAAAGAGGACGGCTCTTTTTCATTTCAAACGCTAAACGCCCCTCCCCTACCCGTCATCGAGCAGTTGTCTAAAAAGTTTCCGAATTGTACATTTACGCTGCGCTGGGCAGACGAAGGCGGCGGAATCTGCGGCGAAGCAGCCTATCGGAACGGCTACGAACAATACAGCCTCTATCCTGCCGACGGTACTCGCTGGCAGGAAGAACTGTATGAGCTTTGCTGGGGCCAACCTATGTATATTGAAGGAGTGAATCAACCATGCAAAAATTAGCAAAAAAATTTATCGATGTCATGAAAGAGTGCAGTTACGTCGAAAAAAACGGCACGAATACATATCACAATTACCAGTATGCGACCAGTGCCGATGTATTAGCTAAAGTCAATGCTTCGCTGGTAAAACACGGCATCGCTTCCGTAGCCGTGCCGGAACTGCTGGATATGGCCGATGTAACGACTGCCAAGGGCAATGCGGAAAAGCTGGCAACGATCCAGATGCAGATTACCCTGATAGATACGGAATCGGGCGAAACCTTTACCATCGTTGGCATTGGCTCCGGGCAGGACAGCGGTGATAAGGCGGTGATGAAAGCTGAAACGGCGGCTATTAAATACGCCTATATGCTGAGTCTGGCTATCAGTACAGGTGATGATCCCGAAGCAGACCTGCAAACCGACCTTGCTACGGCTCAGCAAAAGCGACAAACTAATACGAACCCTGCCGCTCCTGTGAAACCAGTTTCCAAAGCGCAGCCGTTAGTATGCGCAGATTGTGGAGCCACCATCAGCGATAAAGTTAGCCGGTACTCGCAAAAACAATTTGGCCGTCCGCTGTGTATTCGTTGCCAACATCAGGTATCTAATATTGCCTGATTGTTAATAATCGAATGTAAACAAGATAACGCATAAAAGGCCTCGTGGGAATTACCATGAGGCCTGCTATGCTAATGACAGTATAGCAGCGGTTTAAGCGCTTGATTAAAATCGGGGAATATTTTCGAAGAAGTACTTATTGGTAATTTCATCAACTATTTCGGTATTAAATTGCGGATATTGTTGTCGCATGTAAAATAATAATTGAATAGAATCCATATTTGTTAAATTGCCTAAAGAACTAATATAACTTGTCCAGATATTATTGGGATCAATTACATTTCGAGATAAAATTTCTTCGTTAGAAGTATTGTTTACGCATTTCAAAGTAAGGGTTAAATTTTTTTCATTAGTGTTGAAGTTAAAATATTGTGGGGAGTTTTTGTCCTTAAAATAAGATGATAATATATTTGACATCTCTGAAATTTCTCTAAAGCACGCGTTGTATAATATAGAAACACATAGACAATCCATTACTGGAAAAGATATAGTAATTTGGCGAAGAAGAATTTGAGTTAATAAGTCAATAATTATAGAAAAATGAAGAGTAGTGCCATAAGAAAGGCATAATTCTAATAATTTTATCCGGGCAGATGGGAGCGGATACAGGAGAAGTATACGAATAAATTTCGTAAATGATAGGAATGTTTTTTCCTCTTGGAAGAACTCCTGATGCGGTGTAACCAGATCATAGAATTTATATAATAAATTTATGTTTGTAAGTCGTTCTAATAAATAATCGCTTTCTCTTAAAAAATCGGGAGTCAGATCTGATATTTTTATGAAGGGGAAGTCCTCAAATAAAGAAAGAAACTTTTTAAAAGAAACCGGAGGTATTTTGTTCTTTATTGGCGCGGATAAGATAGATAAAAACGGATTTTTATATATTGCAGGCGATAATAAAATTTTTAAGAGTAATAAATCATAGTGGGAATCTAATTTTAATGATTTCCTCTTCGAGAGAGGATCTTCCGATAGCTCCCCTGATAGCGGATTGTAAGCAATATATTGATAAATATAGTCGTCTATCGCTTCAGTTCTAGTTAATACGGCTAAGCATTTTTCCTTCCAGTTCGAGATTAATTGACGATATTTTTCAGCGGTTTCAGGATCGATGCCGGCCTTTTTCCAAGCAGCTACTATTGTTGTAGGGCAGGTATCTTTTGTAGCAGAAGTAGCATACAGTGCAGAGAGGAACAGCATGTCTATTAACTCGGCATAAAAACCAGCATTTTCAGCAGCAAAAAAATTTGTCAGTTTATCTATTTCATATTCCCACATAGTTTCTTTTCCTTTAAACGAAGGAGGCGGTGTGGGATAATTCGATATTAAACCGCCTATTCGGGAAAAATAATTTGTGCAAATATTTAAAGCTAGCTCAAGCGGAGGTAATAAATTCTCGTCTTCATAGATATAGCTAAGATAGGGAGTTAATAAAGCCGGGTCAATTACAGAAAGCTCTAACAATGTGTCTTGCGGAGAGAGTACAGTCAATATGTTATCTTTGAAGGTATCTGTGCCCATGGTAAATAGATTTTTCATAGTCCGCTCCTTTGGTATACAATAAATATCTATAGTTAATAAAATATAAATAAAAAAGATATAATTATACTAATATTATATCATATTTCATAAATTTTATATCTTAAAATTTTATATAAAGATATATTTCCTGAGAAGCAATTTTCCACGTATACTTAAAGCGTGAACAGAAGTTCACAATCCACATTAAAGGAGAAGATACTTATGAAACCAAAGGAACCACAATGGGAACAACTTCTTGATCCCAAAACAATGCCGATTCGGTACGATGGCCGCACGTTTTATACCCCACGGCAGCATGGACAGATTGTTGTCTGGCACGAAATCGAAAGGTCTCATCTCTTGAGAGAAATTCGTATTCACCTTCCAGAGGAGTTTAATACGCCGGAAGCTGCCAGACGGGTCAAAGATGAAATTATGACCAGTAAACGTTTTGCCATAGACCCGCCTCAGACAAAAGGAGACCGGCATGAGGTAATCACGTTGCAAGGCCGGTTGAATCTGGACACGCTGGAGGTGTTGCCGGTTGCCCCCGAAGAAAAAATATTTCATTGTTCCCTGTTTCGGTATCGGCCCAATGCCGAATGGCGCGACGCCCCGAACTTCGTTAAATTTGTTCGGACGTCCTTACACATTGATCTGGAAAAGGCTACGGGCAGTAGTGTTGTTGGCAAGCGACGTCTGTTGCTTGAAATTTTAGTATACTTGCTGACGGATCTTTGGGGCGCAAAGAAGGCCATCATTCTTTTGGGGCCTGCTTCTTCCGGGAAAACCGTATTACTCAATTTTATACGTGGTGTAGCGGGAGATGATGGATATACGGCCTTATCGCTGAGCGATTTATCTGACCGGTTCAGAGGAGCGCTAATTGCTGGACGCCCGCTTATTCTCAATGATGAAATAGGCGCGAAAATCAAAAATCTTGATTACGTAAAAAAAATAATAAGCGGCGAGCCGATCATCATCGAACGAAAAGGGGCCAACCCGTATACGTATTGTCCGCGGGTTAAGCTGTGTTTTGCAGCCAATTCACTTCCCCTGCTTCTGGAATGGGACGGCGAAGGAGCTTTTGCCAAGCGGCTGCAAGTGCTTCGGTTTCCCGTAGCTATTTCACCAGACCAATGGGACTATTCATTGGCAGAAAAAATTTTGAAGGAGCGAGATGAGATCATGAGCTGCGCCATTAAAGAAACAGCTTCCTTTATAAAACATCATGTTTTTTCTAACGATGAAGAAGGCGCTGACGTCCTGCAACAGTACCAGCGGGAAAATGACAGCCTTAAAGCGTTTCTGGAAGAACCCGGCTTTTGTAAAAAAGGAAAGGAGGAAAAATGTCTGGCCGAGGAGTTCCGGGAGTGTTACGAATCGTATTGTAAAGAAGAAGGGCTGAAGCCCATAAAGCGACACCTGCTGGGGTTGTTGGCGCAATACGGGATTGGCCATACACGGCTTCGAGATGGAAAGTATCCTAACGCCCGCGCCTATTTTACCGGCATATCTTTGACTCAAAGGGAGGCATAGCGATGGGAGATACAAAATCTCTTTCTATTCGACTGCCAACCCCGTTGGCGGACGAACTGGAGGAAAGGGCTAAACGAAATCAGGTTAACAAAAGTCAACTTGCCCGTGAAGCCGTAGAACGTTATTTGCACCCTGATTTTATCGTTCCCGTGGACATTGTTGACAGGGCTCAGTTCATCATGGTGTTGTTACAGGAAGATATTCAAGGGTGCAAGCTGGAAAGCAAAGTTAAACAGGAGGTAGAAGAGCTATGCAAGCAAATTATCGATTTGCAATTTTAAAGTGGGTAAATTACAAAAAGACATCACTGGAAGGGTTGGAAAAAACTGTTCAGTACATATGCAATCCCAAAGCGTCTCCCCGTTCATGGCAACATCATTCATTCTTGTCGTCAAAGGATCCGGTTCGGGCTTTGGCAGCGATAGACCGCCGGTATAAAAAGAACCCTGACGGGCGGTTATATAAGCAAGGTATCATTTCGTTTGGGTGTGAAGTCAACGAAGAGAACATGAACAAGGGCTTTCACATGGTAAAAGAATTACTAAAACAGTACCATGGCACATACCCGTACATTGTTGCCTTGCATACCAACGTAAAGTCCCGGTTACACGCGCATTTTGTCTTGGGAATGACGAGTATGCGGGACGGCCAGAAGTTTTCTCAATCGCCTGAAGATCTCCAGGCCTTTAATCGCCTGTATAAGAAAATTGCGATAGAAACCCGTATGCCCCCGTTAAAAGGGTATCTGCCTGTTACTAACGTTTGCCCAGAAGATGATGGTTGGGAGCATTCCGAATATGAGGACGGGTATCCTATTATCTGGAACCCAATGGAGTCTATAGCTAGATATAACGCTGCCATAGAGCAATCAACATATCTGGCTAATTCCGGTCAAGGACAAGTAAGCAATCCCACGGTGGATTTGACGGGAAATTCCTCAGATCTACTTCCGGTTGCTACGTCAAGCAGTCCGTATGAGCCAGTTTCAGTGCCGATGGGGCAATATATAATGCCAGCCATGAATGATGCCGAAATCCGAAACCTGCTTACTATGCTGTTTGCAACCCTTATACGCTCAAACATATACATGGACAACTTAAAAGCAGAAATAGAACGAGGACAAGAATCTTTGAGGGAGCAACTGGCATACTGTCAGGCCGAAAACCAGCGTCTTCGACAACAAATAGATGCATTAACTGCTCAACAAAGGGGGAACATATTATGAGTGATACGACAGCAGCTCCGGCATTGCCTCAGATTCACGTCATGACGGAACGTGAATTGGCGGAATATTTGAATTTAAGTTGCTATGCCGTACGGCGAATGAGGCTCTGCAATAAATTACCTTATTTCAAGATCGATAAAAGGGTTTTATACTGTGTCGAAGATGTCGTAGAACATATCCATCAGGAAGGTATGCGCCATATAAAAATGCAAGAACTTTCGTCGATGCAGATACCAAAAGATCCCTATTGTTTGGAATAGAAATTGTAGGGCCTGCCGACAACGGCAGGCCCGATACGTTAAGGAGGAATCAGCCATGCCTACTAAAATATTAAAAATGAAAAACGGAACCTACCGACTGGCAGTCACGCTAGGCGTAGATTTACGAGGTAAACAAATTGTCCGATATAAGACCATACAAGCTGCAACGCAAAAAGACGCGCAAAAGCAGTATCGTATGTTTGAGGCCGAACTCTTAAGCGGAAAAAATTTAAATACGGAAAAGCTGAAACTAGCTGACTTTGCCCGGCTTTGGTATAAGGACTACGTTAAACAAGAATTAGCGCCCAAAACGATTCTCAGCTATAAAAGCCATCTAGAAAAGCGAATCCTTCCCGCATTAGGACATTTGGAGCTTCAACAGCTCAAACCGATAGACATTATCCGGTTTATTCGTGAATTACAGGAAAAAGGTGTGCGGTACGATAAAAAGAAGCAGCCCTTATCGGATAAGTCCATACAGTATTGCTTTCGCGTGCTCTCCTCTATGTTGCAGGACGCTGTGGAATGGCAGCTCATAGAGGATAATCCTTGCCTGCGGGTAAAGCGCCCGCGAGTTAAACGGAAAAAAATCAAGATCCCTTCTGAAGAAGAGCTGCAAAATATATTGAAATCCTTAAAAGGAGAACCTTTGCAATATCGGGCGATCATCTATTTAGCGATAGACAGCGGCTTGCGACGAGGCGAAATATTAGGGTTGAAGTGGGCGGATATTGATTTTGACAGCCGTGAAGTTCATGTCCGGCGGAGCAACCAGAGCATTCCGGGACAGGGAACATTCAGCAAAACGCCTAAAACGGAAGAATCTATTCGTACCGTTGTCATTTCGGCCTATACCATCTCGTTGCTGAAACAACTGCATACATCGCAGCTGCGGCGGAAACTGATGCTTGCTAATAAATGGCATGATGAAGACTGGGTCTTTGCAAGATGGAATGGCGAGGCGTTATATGACGGAACTCCGTCTCTTTGGTTTTCACGTTTTTTGAAACGCAAAGGCCTTCCCCATATTCATTTTCATAGCCTGCGTCATGTGTCGGCTACCATACTCATCGCAAAGGGAATACCGTTAAAAAGCGTGAGCAGCCGGTTAGGCCACACAGATATAAAGACGACTGCCAATATCTATGTAGATGCTGTACGCTCCGTAGATGCGACGGCTGCCGAAAAAATGGACGATTTCTTTACTGGCGATGAGACCGGTCATAGCGCCGTTAAAGATAAAATCGTCATGTATCATAGGGCCTGCGGTATGTAGAGGGGCTAAAAAATAGGACTCTTGTGAAAGAGTCCTATTTTTTATGCCTAAATATATTAAATGTAGGATAAAATGCTACAAATCAAGGCGCACATAAAAACGCACAATTATGGCATAATTAGTAATATAGATAATAATGAAGGTAACGGAAGTGGTGAATGTGGTCGATAATCGAAAAAGGCTGTGCGAAATTATCGGGGCGAAAGTTCGGTATTATCGAACGATAAACAGGGTAACGCAGACGGAACTGGCGAATCGGTTGAACGTAAGCCGAAGTGTTATCGGCCGGATAGAACAAGGGACGTATAACCATGATATTAGCGTAGTACGGCTGGCGGAAATCGCTGAAGCTCTGCATATCAATACGCAGTATTTATTAACATTTACAGAATATGAGCGAAATTTGCTGGAGTGGAAAGATCCATGACGCTTTAGCATATTTTATACGAAAGAATAGGGAATATTTTCGCATTGGCAAAATATTCCCTATCTTAAGTATTGGAATAAGTAAATGAGATAACGATGGGAATGTATGCGTTTTTGGCATCATATATGTAAATTTTTATTTTTTATTTTCTGATGACGTTATATGTCATTGGGAAATTGTATGATGTGATTGGAAGAAACGAGGTGAACGAATGAATCATGCGGAACGAGTATTGACGTTATACTGGAGGTTATTACAGGGAGAACATGTTCACAAAGTAAATTTTTCAACAGAATTTCAAATAACGGAACGCTCATTTGCACGGGATATTCAGGCTATCCGGTATATGTTAGCAGAGGTACATTCGCCGGCGAGAGTATGTTTCGATAAGATGGCTGATAGTTACTATTTGTCAGATACACGGTTATCTTACATAGATGGCATGGACGTAATGGTGCTGATAAAACTATTATTAGGGACACGGGCACTGAGAAAGGACGAAATGACGCATTTGGTTCATGTCGTCGGTTCGTTTCTTTCCGCTCATGAGAAAAAGGGGGTGTCCAGTGTATTGTCTGATGCCATGGAACAGTATGAAGGCCCGGTACACAAAAAAGCCATAGTGAAAATGCAATGGGACTTAACGCAGTGCCTAATAAAACGTTGCCGGATACGGATACAGTATCAAACGTATAAAGGAGAATGTTTGGAAAGAGTTGTAATTCCTGTTGATCTGGCCTTTTCAGAGTGTTATTTTTATTTGATTGCATTTCGCGTACAAGGAAAGCCTTATGCCTACCCTGCTTTTTTCCGTATAGACCGGATTCAGTCCTTCTCCATTCTACCATCGGTGCCGGATGATGCTCCGTACTGGCAATTCCGGTTTAGCAAAATAGCGCCGTCCTTACATTTTATGTTTGGCGGCGAACAGACAGAGGCAACGCTGTGGTGCAGTACATGGGCAAAAGAAGCCGTGTTGGACAACTTTCCTAACCATCAAATTGTAGAGTATGCAAAGGATGGGGTGATATTTACAACTAATGTCTGTATAGAAGGATTTTTACGCTGGCTTCCGACGCAGGGAACGGAAATAAAAATCCTCTCGCCAAACTTTTTACAGGAATTACTGAAAAAAAGATTGGAAGCGATGATTGGTATGTATTTACAGAAAGGATAAGAAAATGATGAAATCTACATTGCAGGATACGTTAGTACGGTATATGGATGCCGGTTTTCCGATTTTATATGTTAATACGTTTGAAGAAGACAAGGCTGAAGCGATGATACGAGATATTGTCGGAGGCCGAAATATATTATCATGGAGCGTACTCGGATTTTATGATGAAAAAGCGCATGTAAGACAAGAGTGGAATTTGGCGGATACCCTTTATAGCCTCGTAACCGGGACAATTCAGGCTGATCGGAGCGTACTGATTCTACGTGATGTGCATACGTTTTTATCGGACGCGCTCGTTATAGGCTATTTGAAATATTTGTCGCGTCGTATCAATAATGGGGAAATTGATTTCACGATCCTTATACTCTCCCCTGTGGTTGTCATTCCGCCAGAGTTGGAAAAGCAACTGACCTTATTAACCATGGATTATTTAACATTGCCGGAAATTCGCCAAACTATTCGAGATTTCTGTGAGGAGCAAGAGATTACGCCTCTTCATAAGGATTTCTTTGATGAACTGGCATTGGCGTTGAAAGGATTATCAGAATTTGAAATTCGGAATATTTTAGCTTTGGCGATTTCGGACGATGGTGAAATTACGCGGGCGGATTTATCGTTGATCTTTGAACAAAAAAAGCAAATTATTCAGAAAGCCGGGATCTTAGAAATGATCCCCTTAAAAGAAAGTTTAGATGATATTGGCGGACTTGAAAGGCTCAAGCAATGGCTGCGCCGCAAGGCAAAAATCTTTAAGAGCTTGGAACAGGCAGAAAAATTTGGCGTGGATATTCCCAAGGGCGTACTCATTGTAGGGATGCCGGGTTGTGGTAAATCCTTGAACGCTAAAGCGGCGGCTAAGCTTTTCGACGTCCCGTTACTGCGGTTGGATATGGGCCGAATTATGGGAAAATACGTTGGAGAATCAGAAGCGAATATGCGACGGGCTATTGCGTTGGCCGAGGCTATTTCTCCTTGCGTATTATGGATCGATGAACTAGAAAAAGCCTTTGCCGGTACAGGCGGCGAAGGCGGCGGTGCGGAAGTGACAACACGACTGTTTGGAACCTTCCTGACATGGTTGCAGGAAAAGGAAAGTCTGGCTTTTGTTGTAGCAACGGCAAATGACATTACGAAAATGCCGCCGGAATTATTACGAAAAGGCCGTTTTGATGAAATTTTTTATATAGCCCTCCCTAAAAATGAAGAACGGCGAACTATTTTTTCAATACATATTCGCAAGAGACGGCCTGATGATGTGCAAGCAATCAATTTGGATAAGTTGGTTTCGTTGACCACGGGGTATAGTGGCGCTGATATTGAAGGTGTAGTCAGAGACAGTGTTGAAGAAGCGTTTACGAAAGGTAAGGATCGTATTACTACGCAGGATATAGAAGCGGCGATTAAAGATACGCACTCGTTGTCAGAAATCATGAAAGATTCGCTGGATAAGATGGCTAAGGTTTATCAGGAACGCAAATTTAAGAACGCATCGGAATGAGGAGTGAACAGGCATGAAAGAAGCAAATTCAAGAGAATATATAGAAACAGAGGTTATTGAAACTGACAACATAACGATTCAAGGGAAGCCTGTACTTAGTGAAAAAGACGCTGCGGCATTGCAGCCTATTATTAAGGATTTTATGGCGTCATATGCGGCCAAACCTGCCGATGTAACTGATGAAACATGGCTTATAGAAAAACTTCAGGCAGAACTCCCGGATAAGCCGGTTGCAGAGATACGCGCTATGGGACAAGAAATTTTACAGGAAGTAGCCCGGTTTGATGAAAACTTAGCGTCTGTTCGTACCGCGTGCGATAATGGGCAGACGAAAGAAGGTTGGTTTCGGGATAAAGCACAGGAAGCTGCTATCGGAATCAGTGTCAATGACTATGGCGCTTACTTGCAGCAAATTGATACGGCACTATCGCAAAGTAATGCGGCGATGGCGGAAGCTGTTTTGACAAAAAGCGGAGCCATAAATATGAATCCGAATTTGGATGGCTTTATTGCAGAACAGCAAACTGCTAATTCCTTTAATCAGGCGGCCGCATTAAAAAACTCTCCGTATCGGGCGGAAGTATTAGTGCCGGACGGAGAGGGATATGGGAAAAACTCTGTTGATATAGTGATTCGAGATACGCGGAAAATGACGCAAAATATCGTACGTCGTTACCAATTAAAGTTTGGGCAGGACGCAGAGGCGACGGCCCGGTATATCCAGCATGGAGATTACCGGGGACAACGCGTGGTAGTCCCGGAAGGGCAAAGTGAAGGTGTCCAACACTGTCTGGACACGCAACGCAAAGTCAGCGAATACATAGAAAGTCCTGATGGTGTACGCTCCAAGCCGATCAGCAAAGAGCGGGCAAAACGTATGCAGGAAGAAGTACAGCAGGGAAAGGGAAGCCCGAATGTGTCGTGGAACTCGTATAATACGCGGGAACTGGCTTTTCAGATTGGGAAGCAAGCCGCGTTTACCGGAGTAGCGGCGGCTGCGATTGGTACGGGATTCCATTTAGCGTCTAAGTACATACAAGGAGAAAAAATTGACGGTGAAGAAGTAGTCGCGACGGCGTTGACAACAGGCGCAGATGCCGGCATTAAAGCGGCGGCGACAGGCGCATTAAAAGTAGGCGTAGAGCGGGGACTCGTACCTGTCTTACGAGGAATCCCCAATAATGGATTAGTTGCGATTGCCTGTACAGGTATTGAATCAGCTAAAATTTTAGGCCAATTTGCCGATGGCAAAATCAGCGGCATGGAAGCTGTAGATAAAATGGGGCAAGTGGCGGTCTCGACAGTCTATGGATTGTCTTGGGGAGCTAAAGGAGCCGCTATTGGCGCAGTGGCATTAAGCTGGATTCCCTTAGTAGGGCCTGTCATAGGTGGATTTATCGGCGGAACCATTGGATATATGGCCGGTTCTAAGGTAGGCAGTGCCATATATAGCGGGGCAAAAAAGATTGGCAAGGTTGCCAAGTCGGTAGCTAAGACTGCTTGGAATGGAGTCAAAGCGGGGGCAAGAGCTATTGGTAGTGGCATAAAATCTGTTGCTTCAACTATATTATCATGGTTTTAAAAAATTAATGGAGTGTAGTGATAATGGCGAAGAAAATAAAATTTGCATTAACAATGAAAGATGGCGTGAAAGTGCGGACGTTGGAAGAACTGCAAGCTCATTTTGATTTGGAAACGATTATCGGATATTTCCTTGACGGCAAGCTGGAAAAGTGGCTGGAAGATCGCTATTATGATGAAAAAGTCAAAGCTTTGAGGCAACTGGATGCGAACCTGCCGGACATAAGGGCTATTTGTAACATTTTAGAAGTTCCATATGCTGAAACGGTAAAGTTGGATATAGACGGCATACAAGAGCAGAACGAAAAATTGGATATATTAAAACAGCTTACAGACGATGACAACGTATTAGCTAATATTTCAAAAGTCGCTTTTTCGCAGGACGAATTAGAGGCGCTCTTAGCGCGGGGGGAGCGGACTATTTATCTGTGTGGGGAGACGTTTTCTATTTCTTTAAAATGGGAAAATCGGACGTATATTGGCGTGGGGAAAACGCCTTATATAACCATAAAAGAAGAGATTTCCCTTAAAACACTAGAGCAGTGCCAAATTTCTTTTGTTAATATACGGGTACCTGAATATGCGCATTCAGTACAGACCTTGAATACGGAGGAACAAGGTTCGACATGTCATAGAAAGCATAGTACTTATAAAGCATCTCAAGCTTTTGATTTTATGTTGAACAATCAGCAACGCAAAGAGAGTGAAACGTTATTTGACTGCATTATAGAAGAACTGGAAAATTATCAATTCAATCCTGATAAAGAAAGCGATAAATTACTAAAAGTTATAGAAAATAATTTGTCAGGGTATATATTTGATCCAGATTATAAAAAAATTTATTAAATGTAATTCAATATGGCAACTTGAATGGGTATTTTCAACATTTTTTGAAACGTATGGTATGGGAGGAAATTCTAATGGAAACTGTAAATGAAGTAAAATTGACTAAGTTTGAAATGATAGTAAGGGAAACTTGTAAGTGGTTGTATCCTTATGAATCTCACTTTGTAGAACTTCCTTTTTACTTACCTGTTTTAGACAGTTCTAAAATTAAAAAATATTTGGAAAATGCGTATATAAAAAAAATATATACAATATGCTTTAATAAGAGAAATAGCGAATTAGGTCCTGAGGTACAGTACTTGCGTTCAAAGATAGAAGAGATAAAGAAGGTCCAAACACTATGTAGAGTAAGCGGATATTATAGTGGTGAGTATACTATTCCTTGTTATAAAATTCGTGGCGGATTGATATTTTGGGCTTTAGTTTTAGTAGCTATAGACGAAGAATTTTATAAGAATGAAGTTAATATGATTGCTGATTTAGCGTATATGTTGGATTTTAACGAGGACATGATGGCAGATTGGATTCAAGCTGTTAAATACCTGCTTGATGGAAATATGTTCAATGAAAATATGAACATTGATTTTAAAACGGCTGAAGCAAAGTTATTTTTTAAACATGAAAGAAAATCATTTTTTTAACATGAAGGATTAGACTAATTTTATTTTACTTATGCTATTCAGCTGTTTAATAAATTTAAATAATTGATGAAAGAAGTGCTCGTGATAAGAAGTATGGTGATATTACATGGAAGAATCAAAAAGAATAGCGGTATTCTTAGATTTGTTGGGCTTTTCTGAATTAGTAAAAAGAGATAAGGAGGCAGCATACAACAACTTGAATAAAGTTAGTAGGCATATACATACGATGTATAGTGATTGGAAAAAATTAAAGAAACGGAATTTATCTAGTGAGGAAAGAGAATTATTTTTGAGAACTTCTGTTGATTCATTTGAATATCTGCTATTTATTAGTGATTCGTTAATTATTGGGGCACGTGCTCAGGAAATAGAACTATTTATTTGCCAATTAAGTAATTTTATTTCAAAACTGGTCATAGAACAACTAGAAAATTTTCAACGGCGAATTGAAAATAATATTGATGAGGTCAAAGATTATAATACGATAAATGGATCTTTGGAAGGGGAGATTTCATACCCCAATGCATTTCCTATTTTATTTAGAGGTGGAATGGCAGTTGGAGATGCTGTATTTCATATGGAGCCCAGAATAGCAGATAAAAAATATTCCCAGTTAAAAAACTTGAATGTGTATGGCAAAGCGTATGTAGAGGCTGTACATTTGGAAAGTAGTGGCAAAGGGCCACGTGTCTTTTGTAGGGAACAAGATGTTATTGATCTAAAAGAAGAACTTCCAGCAGTTCAAAAAGTTAAAAATGAAGTGTACGAAATAATTTGGCCTTATTATACTTGTCTAAGTAAATCAATTGAACATTGTCCTGAAAAAGCAAAAGAGAATATAAATAAAGTTATTGAAGAGTTATTAAGTCCTGCTTTGAATTTAAGTACTTATTATTGGAAAGAAGGTGCCATCTCAGAACATTATATGGAATTATTGCGACTAATTTGGAAGGGGATTATTCTCTATGCTGAAAAATGTTTAGATGATAGAGAGGTTGAGAAAATAAAACAATATATGGATCAACAGTGGTATAAAAACTTAGAGCAATCATTTTTGAATAAAGAAGGATTTTTATAATATTCTGAAAACTGGGGTAATTAAAATTTAGTTAGTATTTTTTAGCAGTCCGAAGTTTCGGGCTGCTTTTTTTACAAACTAAAGTTTTTTGTCATAAGATACTACTAAACCATAGTAAGCTAGCAATTAGTGCGCTACTAAGGTAAAGAAAATTGTAATATCTATTCTGCTCTTAGGAGTCTAAAAATGTACTTAAGAGTGGTAAATCACAAATCGCTTTACAGACAAAGATATTGGGACAGTTATAACTTTTTATGAAGACAATATATGGATAGCGTTCAAGAAGTGATAGCAGGGTTAAAATCTTTTTATACCAGGATACCGATTTGTCACACAAGGATTGTATGACAGGTTAAATAGCCGGAAAAATGCAATTTCAGCGCCTTTATGTAAGGAGCGCTATGATAGCAGCCAGTGCAACACATTTTTCTTTTGGATACCGTCGTAATTCATATCGCCGAATACTTCATCTAGCGTCAGCAGATATTTCGGGTAGTTATCCCGGATTTTCCGTAACGGCGCTAATTCTCGCGCCAAAACGTGTTCATCTAGCGTGGTCTGGGTGACTTGAAAATAGGTCGGCATACTGTCGCGGATCGCAACAAAATCTACTTCGCCGTCTGCGCCAAACTGGCCGACGTATACTTCGGGGTATCGCCGCTTTAGTTCCAAATAGACGATATTTTCAAGAATATGCCCGATGTCGGAGTCTTGGCTTCGTACTAATAAGCTCCGCATGGCTACGTCGCAGACGTAATATTTGTTCATAGAGGCCAACAATTTCTTCCCTTTAATGTTGTAGCGGCGTGCCTCATAAAATAACAGGCTGTCTGTCAAGCCGCGGAGATAGCGGTCTACGGTTTTAGGGTCTATTTTCATTCGTTGCGAAGTCATGGTATTAGCGATTGTAGTTGGGGACGTCCGGTTGCCAATGTTGTGCATCAAAAATCGCGTAATGTTTTCCAGCATATTCACGTCGGCTACGTTCAAACGTTTTACAATATCATTGAGCAGGATTGTATTGTATATACCGCTCATATATTCCCGCGCCTCTTGCTCCCCGTAGCCGTATCGCACTGCATAGGGAAAGGAACCGTTTCGGACATATAGGTTGAAGGTTTCGTTTACGGATAGATTTTCGTCAGCCAGACCAGAATAAAATTCTTTAAAAGAAAGAGGCAGCATAGATAACTCTACATAACGGCCAGTCAATAACGTGGCTAATTCGCCGGAAAGCATGTAGCCGTTTGAGCCGGTAAGGTATAGATCGCAGTTTTCACGCAATAAAAGGCTGTCTACGGCTTTTTCGTAATTTGCTACGTGTTGTACTTCGTCCAGAAAGATATAATTCATCTGACCTTCAAGAAGCCGATTTTTAATGTAGTTATACAGTGCTTTATAATCTGTCAAATCTTCAAAGTCTAAATCTTCAAAATTGATGGCTACTATTTGTTCTTTAGCGACGCCATGGGTGAGCAAATAATCTTGGTACATGGAAAATAATGTTGATTTCCCGCAACGCCGCACGCCTGTTACTACCTTGATGATTTGTTGATCTTTCCATTTTAGAAGCCAATGGAGATATGTTGTTCGTTCTATTCGTTTCATGACAATACCCTCCTTTATCAATAGTATATTCCATACAAAATAAGATTTCAACAATAAACGGAATATATTCCATTTACTGTCGAAATCTTGGATTTATTGGAATTTGTTTTTTATGAAATAGAATAAAAAAATTTATGACACAACTGACACAGCCAACACAATAAATATTTTAATTTGATAATATATTTTAATATTGCAGATGTAAAATAATGATTAAAAATAACTATGTGCTTTGAAAATGCGGGCTTTAAGCTAAAGAGACGGAAACTATAAAAAGTTCAAGGTACATTCTAGGTACATTTCATACAAAAAAACGGGTTCCCGAAATCGGGAACCCGCATGTTTTCTGGAGCCACTAATAGGATTCGAACCTACGACCCTCTCATTACGAATGAGATGCTCTGCCAGCTGAGCTATAGTGGCGAGTACTCTGTTATTATATGCGGAGATGGATGTTTTGTCAATACTTTTTTTGAAATAATTTGAATTTGTGTGAAGGGCTGTCAGCAAATATTGTAAGAGAGCAAAAAAAAAGAAATGGCCGGAACCATTTCTTTTTCTGCTAACGTTATTCTTTTAGGTAGACGGCGAAGACCCGTGCCGGGAAGCCGACGCCGTTTTTTACCTTGGGGAAGGTGACGAAGATGATGGCTCCTGTCGGAGGAAGAGCGTCGAGGTTGGTCATGAGTTCGACTTGCAGCCTGTCTGTTTCTAAGATATAGATTTCGCCGGCAAAGTTGACATTGGCTCCCGGGGCGTCCGTGTCAGCTGTTTCGTGTCCAATTGCGCCGATATGGCGTTCTTCGACGAGCCAATGCAGCGCGTCCAGCTTCCAGCCGGGATAATGGGGCTGATTGTTTTCATCGTAGTTGTTCATGTCTGGCCGCTTGGACCAGTCGGACCGGAAGGCAACAAAGGCGCCTTCGGGAATGGGGCCGTGCTCCTGCTCCCATTCCCGAAGGTCGGCAATGGTCAGCTCGTAGTCGGCGTCTGCTGCACAGGCTGCCGATTTATCGATGACGACGAGAGGATATACCATTTCCTTCAGCGTCATTTGGTCCAGCGTACGCGCTCCTTGAACGAAGTGGCCCGGGGCGTCGACGTGGGTGCCGAATTGGCCGGCAGGAATGACGTATTTGTCGGAGTGGAAAATGCAGTCAGGACTAAAATCGTAAATGACTTCGGTGGTCAAATCGCCGAAGCCGTACCAATGGGGCGTCGCAGGACTTAGTTCATGCGTTAAATCTACCCAGCAGTATGCCGGAGATTTTAATTCGTTGACGAATTCCCATAATTTCATCATATAAAGCCCTCCCTTCGTAATAGACGATGTGCTGCGTTTCAGCATATATACAAATTTCTATAGTGATGAAAGGATTCCTTCTGATAAACGAGAAATTTATATGAATTAATGAAACTAATTCATTGCATGAAAAGTAAAAATATATGTATTCGAAAATAATAAAAGAACACGATTATCTTGCACAATGAATTTGAATTCTATGTTATAAGAGTTAAAGATACCAAAGTTGATGTCAGCGCAGCATCGGGGAGGGATTAGAGATGAAAAATCGATTTTTAGACAAGTTCCGCAGCGGTGAGCCTTCTGTCGGGACGTTTTTTGAAATGGGCGGGCCGGCTGTCGGGGAAATGATCGCCTTGACGGATTTGGATTATTTTGTGATTGACGGCGAGCACGGGCCCTATGACGTGCTTCAGGCTGCCGATATCATCCGGGCGGCCGAAGGCGCCGGCACGGCGGCTCCCTTTGTGCGGGTGAAAGACAGCCAGCGCAATTCCATTCTGCGCATGCTCGACGTCGGCGCGAAGGGCTTGATTATCCCGCAGGTGCAGAGCGTCGACGAGGTGCGGCGCATCGTCGAATACGGAAAATATTATCCCGTCGGCAGCCGGGGATTCGCGCCGACGCGCAATTCGCTGTACGGCTGCTCGGACGACGCAAAAGGGAGCGTGCAGGAGTATTTCGACCGATGCAATGCGTCGCAGCTGCTGATTCCGCAGTGCGAGACGATGGGCTGCTTGGCGGCTATTGAAGAGATTGCTGCCGTAGACGGCGTCGACGGGATCTTTGTCGGGCCCTATGATTTGTCCGTCGCCATGGGCGCGCCGGCGCAGTTTGACCGGCCGGAATTTGCCGCCGCCTTGACGCGGGTGCTGGAAGCGGTACAGCGTGCCGGTAAGTTCTGCATTATCTACGCCGATACGGAAGACGCGGCGGTGAAACGTTTTTCCGAGGGATTTGACAGCGTGGCCTTGTCCATGGACTGCATCTTGTACCAGCGGGCAATCAACGGGGCCGTCGCCGCGATCAAAGGGGCCTTATAGCGGTTGCCTTGCAGTGCGCCTCCTGATATAATAGAAATGGTTTTACGCAGGTTACGAACCGATGAAGGATAACGACTGCGGCATGGATGTCATGCCCTTCGTTATCCTTTTTTAGTATGGGAGGGAGATACGAATGAAAAAAGAGATTCGCCGCTATGCATGGAAGGATGGAAAAACGCTGACGATAGGGGAAAAGACGCTGATTATGGGCATACTGAACTATACGCCCGACTCGTTTTCCGACGGCGGCAAATGGAATCGCATAGACGATGCCCTGCGTCATATGGAGGAGATGGTCGCCGACGGGGCGGACATCATTGATATCGGCGCAGAATCTACGCGCCCGGGCCATCAGGCGATTACGGCGGAGGAGGAAATCGAGCGGCTTCGCGGCATCTTGCCGAAGCTGGCCGCCGCTTGCCCCGTGCCTATTTCCGTCGATACGTACAAAGCGGAAACGGCGGCCTATGCCGTGGACATGGGCGCCCATATCATCAACGATATCTGGGGGCTCCAGTATGAGGCAGAGCCGGGACAGATGGCAGCCGTCGCTGCGGCAAAGGACGTGCCGGTCGTGGCGATGCACAATCAAAACGGCACGGAGTATACAGATATAATCGGCGATATGAAGGCCTTTTTTGCCTGTACGGCCGAGCTGGCCGCCGAAGCGGGACTTGCGCAGAGCAAGCTCATCTTCGACCCGGGCATCGGCTTTGGCAAGACCTTTGCCCAAAACATATACGTCATGAAGCATTTGCGCGAACTGACGGCCCTGCCGTATCCGATGCTCCTCGGCCCCAGCCGCAAGCGGTTCATCGGCGAAGTCCTCGACTTGCCGGCAGAAGAGCGGATGGAAGGGACGGGCGCGGCCTGCGTCGTCGGCGTGTTGGCGGGCTGCGCGATCATGCGGGTCCACGACGTCAAGCCGATTGCCCGCATGTGCCGCATGGCCGACGCGCTGCGCGAAGACGACGGCTCGAGGTAATCTGGCTACAGGGTATAGGTATGCGGAAATTTTTCTGAATTCATGCAAAATACGGGGCTGGTTATGGATATATATGGTACAATAAGAGTGTACAACGCGGATTTGCATGAACGAGGAGGAATACCGTATGAGTCGTGAAGTGACGGATTGGATGAATATAGCCCAGTGCTTTTATTGGAGCAACGAGCGGCTGCTGCAGTTTTCCCAGCAGTTTTCCGCTGAAATAGAGCGCGTCCTGGCTGGACAGCCTTCATCGCTTCAAGCCGTTAAGTCGTATTTGTCCCTGCCGACGGGCAGGGAGCAGGGGACCTACCTGGCTCTCGACTTCGGCGGCACGAATGTGCGCGTCTCCCGGATTCGCCTGCTGGGGCACCATTGCTTTATCGTGGAGAAAAAGATTTCCCGTCCCTTGAAGCAGGACGGAGAATACAATTATATGACGGCTCAGACGACGGCGGACGAATTGTTCGATTTCATTGCCGATCTCGTCGGCGAAGCGGCCGGCGGCAATAAGCCCTTCTATTTAGGCCATACCTTTTCCTTCGGCGTGGCACAGCACGACGTCGGCGACGCCCGGTTTCTGCAGTGGTCGAAGGAAATTACCGTCGCCGGAGCCGAAGGCCGCATGGTCAACGACATGCTTCGCCAGGCCTTGGTGCGAAAGGGCCTGGACGACATCATTCCCGTCGCGCTGCTCAACGATACGACGGCCTTGCTGCTGGCGGCGGGATATCAGCACGGCCAGTCCCAGGTCGGCATCATCTGCGGGACGGGGTTTAATATGTGCTATTACGAGCCGCGCTGGGATATGATCGTGAGCCTGGAAGCCGGCGGATACGACGGCATGGCCCGGACGAACTGGGATATTGCCGTAGACGAAGCGTCGCAGCAGCCGGGATACCATCAGCTGGAAAAGATGGTCAGCGGCGCCTATCTGAGCGAAATATACCGCCGCGTCGCCATGGAGTATTTGGAAGCCGAATCCATGCCGCCCTTTACGACGGAGGCGATGAATCATATCGTGGCGAACGACAGCCCGGCCGAAGGGCGGCTGCTCATGGGGCGCGTGTGGAAGCGGATCGTCGCCCTGCAGGACGTTAAGCCCCTGCGCAGCATCGGCGCGGCCGTGTTCGTGCGTTCGGCCCAGCTGACGGGGGCGTCCTGCTTCGGCGTGCTCCGCCATTTGTATCCCGACGGCGCGATTCCTGCCCAGACCATCGCCGTAGAAGGCAGCGTCCTAGAGCATGTGCGGGGCAGCTTATTCATGCTGGAAGACGCCCTGCACATTTGCCAGGCCGGCTTCGCAAGAGGGAAAAAGATCGAGGCGTCGCCCGTTTTGGTTAAGGACGGTCCTTCTGTCGGTGCGGCCATCGCCGCGGCTATGGCTGCCCATCATTAGCCGGGCAGGCCGGCTTCCGGCCTAAATCGCGGAGCATTTCCATATCGGCAGACTGGTCGTTTCCCTTCGTCGTCAAGTAGCCGCCGATCATGAGGCCGTTGAGTCCCCCTGTCAGGGCGAAGGGCTGGAGGGAGCGCAGGTTTACTTCCCTGCCGCCGGCAGTGCGGATCAGGGCCTGCGGCAGGATGAAGCGGAATACGGCGAAGGCCCGCAGTATTTCAAGGGGCGGAAGCTGCGGCGCATGGGCCAGCGGCGTTCCCTGAATGGGCGTGAGGATGTTCAGGGGAATGGAGCGGATGCCGAGCCGTTTCAGCGTAAAGGCCATTTCTACGCGCTGCCGCGGCGATTCGCCCAATCCCAATATGCCGCCGGAGCAGACGGAGACCCCTGCGTCCTGGACGGCGCGGATCAGGCGGATTTTGTCGTCTATCCCATGGGTCGAACAAATATGAGAAAAATATGACGGAGCCGTTTCGATATTGGCGTGGTAATGAGATACGCCGGCGCGTTTGAGCTCTCTGGCCTGGGAGGCCGTAATCAGGCCGAGGGAACAGCAGGCCTGCAGCCCTGCGTCCCGGATAGAGGAAATCGCGCGCAGGATTTCGGCGAATTCGGCTCCTTCCCGGACGGAGCGCCCGCTGGTCACGATGGAAAAGCGGGACGCTCCCTTTTCTTTGGCCTTTTTGGCGGCGTCCAGTATCGCGGCCTTGTCCAGCAGCGGATAGGACTGGATATTCGTTTGGTAATGAGACGATTGGGCGCAAAACCGGCAGTCTTCGGGACAGCTGCCGGAACGGCTGTTAAGGATGGCGCAGCAGCTTACGGCGTCGCCGCAGAAATGCTGGCGGATCTTGTCGGCCAGGGCCAGCAGCAGGGGCGTGTCGGTGTCGGGCAAGGTGATGAGCCGTTCTCCTTCTTCCGGCGTAATTTCCCCTCCGGACAATACCTTTTCAGCGTATGAGCAAAGCTCGGCAATCTTCATGATAAAACCTCCTTGGACGTTTTTTGTAAGTATACTAAACTGTTGGTAATAAATCAACTTCTTACAAGTAAATAAAAGTTAACAATAAGAGCTGTGTATACTTTTTATAGCCCTAAACTTGTACAGATATTTTGTTTGTCAGCTCTTTTCACTAGGCCAGTTTTTCGCTACAATATAACTAATCATGACAAATCATAGTTAGGTGTCTCGTATGCTGCAAATCGACAGAACGCTTAAAATACCATATTATGTACAAATCTATAGATATTACCGCCGCGAGGTGGAAGGACAGCGCATGATTGCCGGCATGAAGCTGCCCTCTGTCCGCGAGCTGGCCCAGACGGTGAACGTCAGCAAGATGACTGTGGAAAAGGCCTATTATCAGCTGGCGAGCGAAGGATATATTTTGCGCAGGAATAAGGCGCGGTATGAAGTGGCCTTCGTCGGCCAAAGCCGGGAAACTGCCGGAGGACCGGGCGATGAAGCGGCGCCGGCCGCGTCGCGCCGTTCCTACTTATATGACTTCGGAAGCGGCGACATGGATATGGAGCGCTTTCCCCTGGAAATTTGGCGAAAATATATGAATAAGGTACTGTCGGAGCCGGCGTACCTGACGGCCTGCAACGACGAGCAAGGCGTGCCGGATCTGCGTGACGCCCTGAGCCGCTACGTCTATGAGACGCGCGGCGTCTATGCGCCGCCGGAGCGCATCGTCGTAGGAGCCGGCACGGCGGCCCTGCTGGGCGTGCTGACGTCGCTGCTGCGGGAGGCGCACTCCGATATTGTCGTAGAAAATCCCGGCTTCCGCTTGGGACGGGAACTGTTCCGCAACATGGGATACGGCATTGTTCCCGTAGCGATACGGCAGGGAATTCTCGACATGGATGCTCTGGAACGCAGCGGGGCGTCGCTGGTGTACGTCAGCCCGTCGCACCAATTTCCTACGGGGACGGTCATGCCCATTGGCATGCGCCGGCAGCTGCTCCGCTGGGCCGAGGAGCGCGAAGGCGTCATCATTGAGGACGACTATGACAGCGAGCTGCGCTACTACGGCCGCCCCATTCCGGCCTTGCAGGGGCTGGATACGTCGGGCCGGGTCATTTACATGGGAGCCTTATCCAAGGTGCTTCCTTTTTTTGTCCGCCTGAGTTATATGGTGCTGCCGCCGAAGCTGATGGAGCTGTACAATGAGCGGCGGAGTCTGTTCCGGCAGGGAGCCTCCGTACCGGAGCAGTGCGTGCTGGCCGCGTATATCCAAAGCGGCGAGCTGGCCCGGCAGGTGCGCCGCCTGCGCAAGGATTATCAGGAGAAAGGCGCGCTCATGGAGCGCCTATTGCTGGAGGCCTTCGGGAAGGATATTTCCGTGAGCCGCGTCGTGTCCGGCGTGTATTGCCACATCGCCCTGCAGAGCCCCTATGACGAAAGCGAGCTGCGCCGCCGGGCAGAAGAGCGGGGATGCCGCGTGCTGGCGATGCAGTCTTTTTACGAGCGGCCGGAGCAGGCGGACACGAAGGAATTTCTCTTGTCGTTTTCAAAGATACCCAGTCAGGACCTGAAACAGGCCGTTGCGGCCCTGCATCGGGCCTGGACGGAAAAGGAAGGATAGCGTCATGGCAAAAAGTTTACGGTTTATTCATTGCGGCGATTTACATTTGGGCAGTCCCTTTCACGACGTCGCCGCTGTCGGCAGCCGGTGGGAGCGCATCGTAGGCAAAGCGCCGATGCGGGCGTTTCAAAAAATCGTGCAGCTGGCCATTGATAAAAAAGCGCACGCCGTGCTGATCAGCGGCGACGTATATACGAGCGCAACGCACAACTTGACGGCCCAGCTGGACTACGTGCGGCTGTTGCACAAGCTGGCGCAGAACAATATACAGGTCTTCGCCGTCTTGGGCAATCACGACCCCCTGGAGGCCTGGAAGGCCCGGATTCCCTTTCCGCCGAACGTGCACATTTTCAGCGCCGAGAAAATAGAGCGCATGCCCCTGGTCGTCGACGGCGAGGAAGTAGCGGCCGTGTACGGCCAGAGCTACGCCAAGGCGGAACAGCGGGACAACCTGGCTTGGAACTTTGCCCGTGAATCTGGGGACCGCTACGCCATCGGCCTGCTCCATACGCAGATCGGCGGGCCGTCTCCCTATGCGCCGTGCTCTTTGACGGATTTGAAAGAGAGCGGCATGGACTATTGGGCCTTGGGCCATGTCCACGCCCATCAGATATTGAGCGAAAAGCCCTATATCGTGTACGCTGGAAGCCCGCAGGGCTTAGACTGCACGGAGACCGGCGCCCACGGCTGTTATTACGTAGAGGTCGGCCCCTACGGGACGACGAAGGTCGAGTTTTTAGATACGAGCATCGTCCGCTGGGAAAGCACGGACATCAGCATCGAGTCGATTGAGTCGGTATCGGGCCTGCGCGAGGCCGTGCGGTTCGCCAAGGAAAAAATCCGCCGCGACATCGGCAAGCCGACGTTCCTGACGGTCAATTTCACCGGCGCCGGCAGCATGTACCAGGTCATCAACAATCCCGAAGCGACGCAGTACTGGATCGACAGCTGGCGCGAAGAGGAGCAGGGGAAATACGCCTTCGTCATGGTGGAACGGCTGCGCAATATGGCCCGGCCGAAGATTAATCTGACGGAACGGAGCAAGCTGCCCGATACGGTAGGCGATTATTTGAATGTTGCCGACAAGCTGGCCGCCCTGCCGCCGGAAGAAATGATCCAGGCCCTGCGGGAGATCCTGCGGGAACGGCCCGAATTCGACCGCCTCGGGGCGTACGGCAAGGCGATTTCTGACGACAGGCTGCTGGAAGCCTTTGAAAAAGCCAAGTGGCTGGGGATGCAGAAATTGCTGGAAGATGGAAGAGGATAGGACTTATGAAGATTATACAGATGAATTTAGACGATTTCGGCATTTACCATAATGTCGAATGGAACCCGCCGGAAACGGGACTCATCGTCATGCACGGCCATAACGAAAGCGGCAAGACGACGCTGATGAAATACGTGCGCTCCATGTTTTTCGGCTATCTGCGCGGCGATTGGAAAGGCTTTTTCGGCCATATGGATATTCGCCGCGACGATGGGCGCGAATACCGCATATATCGGAAGGAAAAAGAATCGTATATGACGGACGGCCAGCTGACGCTGCACGACGAGCCGGCCGACTTGTGGTGGCACGGCCTGGACCGGCAGACCTACGATAAAATTTTCGCTATGGGCCTGGAAGATTTGCAGGGCTTTAAGATCTTGTCCAACGAAACGGTGCGCAGCCAGTTTTTCAGCGTCGAAGGCGGCGTGCGCATGGGCGCGACGCGGCGGGACATCATCCGCCAGATGGGCGATCTCCTCGTCGCTTCGCCTCAGGGGAAGAAGCCGATCAACGCCCTGCTGGCGGAGCAGCGCGAATTTGACAACCGCATCCGGGCTCTGTCCTACGACGAAGACGAGTTCGCCCAGCTTCAGGGAAAGGAGCAGGCGACCCACGAGACGGAAAACCGCATACGGCTGAGCATCGAAGAAACGAAGCAGCAAATCGAGCGCATCTCCATGCCTATCGCTGCCTGGGACGTATACAAGCGGGGACAGGACGCGCTCAAGCGCATGCAGGATCTGGCCGACGTCTCCCAGTTTCCGGCCGACGGCGCGCAGAAATGGACGGAGCTGGAAACGAAGATTGGGGAAATCGACGAGCAGATTCGCAAGCTGGAAGCCCTGTCGGCTAAAGGGCCGGCCTTCCGCGAGGAATGGAACAGCTGGCTGCTGTGCGGCCCTCACCTCGACGACCTGTATCTGCACGTCGGCGAGTGGAAGCAGGGACTGGAAGAAGTCGCCGCCCATGCCGATATGGAAATAGACTGGCAGTTTGAGCAAAATCAGTGCGCAGAATCGCTGAAGCAATGGACCGGCGATACGATTCCCGCTTCCGTCGATTGGACCGGCGGACAGGCTGCGGCGGCCGGACTGGCTCGCTGCGAGCAGGAGCTGGAAAAGTGGCAGGCCGCCAAGCCGAAGAACGTCGCGGCGGACAAGGCGGAAGCACCTGCCGAAGGGGAACCGTCCAAGGAGGAATGGCAGGCTGTAGGCAAGGCCGTTTCTTCCATTCAGGAATGCCTGATGGAGCGGAAGAAGCTGCGCGAACAGCTGCAGTGGCTGAAATCGGACGGAAGCGGCGTATCTCACGGGCCGGCCGTATTGGCGGTCCTGTGTTTGGCCGCCGCTGCCGGGCTGGCGGCGATGGTCTTCGTATACGGCATGGACCAGCTGTTCGGCTACGGAGCCGGCTTGTTCCTGGCTCTGGCCGTCGCGGCCTTTGCCAAGCAAAAATCGCTGGCCGGCAAGGGCCCCCGGCGAATCGAGGAATTGGAAAAGAGCCTGGCCGCCGTGCAGGAGCGGATGGAAGCCTTGGCGGCGGAAGCGAAGGCAGGTCTGGCGGCGAGTGACGATGACGACGTCTGGTCGCGTAAGCTGGACGAAATCAGGATGCGGTACATGGACTGGAAGACCCAGGAGTCGAAGACAGTCTGGGAAAAAGAACAGAAGGTCATGTACGACGCGATTTATGACGAGTGGAATAAGAAAGGCGCCGCCTGGCAGAGCAAGCTTGAGGCCAGCCGGAAGGCCTGGGAATCATGGCGCAGCGGCAGCGGATTTGCTTCCCTTGAAGTCGGCCAGCTGGCCCAGGCCAAGGAAGTCTGGGACAAGTGGCACGCCGCCGTGTCGGCGTCCGAAAGCTGGCGCGTCCGCAAGGAAGAGCTCCTGCGGCGCATGGGCCAGTGGCGCGACAGCGCGGAACAGCTGTTTCGGGAATTAGGCGTCGCCGGCGAAGGCACGCCGGAACAGACCGAGGCCGTATATAAGCAGTGGCAGACGATCCGCGTGCAGGCCGAAGTTGCCCGGGAGCAGGACAAGCAGCAGCAGGAACGGCAGGCTCAACTCGTCCAGCTGCGGAAGGACAAGGAAATCCGGCAAAACCAGCAGCAGGACTTATTGGCCCTGACCGGCGCCCAGACGACGGGGGAATTCCGCAGCAAGGTCCTGAAATTCCGCCAGTTCCAGCAGTATAAGGAAGTATACGAGCAGTCCGAAGCCCATATCCGGCTTATCGCCAAGGCGCCGAAGCAGCTGGCGGAGCTGCGGCACGAGCTGAAAGTCCATACGCTGAAAAACTGGACGGACGAACGGGCATATTACGAAAAGAAAATCGCCGACGCGGAAAAGAAATTAGCCGAAGTTGCCGAAAAACGGGGCAGCATCATAGAACGGCTCAGCCAGATGGCCAGAAGCGACGCCTATGGCCAGCTTCTGCAGGAAAAACAAAACCGCAAGGCCGAACTGGACGGCAAGGTGAACGAGTGGCTGACCTGTCTCTTCGCCCAGTATATGCTCGGCGAGGCTCAGTCGTATTACGAACGGGTGCGCCAACCCTTGGTCATCCGCCAGGCCGGCGACTACCTCCACCTCATGACCCAGGGCCGCTACACTCTCCAGGCCAGCTTTGACGGCCGCCAGCTCTACGCCGTCGACGGCACGCAGCGGCGCATCCCGGAAAAGCAATGGAGCAGCGGCCTGGGCGACCAGATTTATCTGGCTATACGCATTAGCCTGGCTATGGCGTTTTCCAAGCAAATCGAGGCGATGCCCCTGATTTTGGACGACATCCTCGTCCGCTTCGACGAACAGCGGCAGAAGGAAGCCATTCACTTCCTGGCCGATTTAGGCAAGAAAGAACAGATTTTCTTATTTACCTGTTCCCAGACGACGAGAAATCTCGCCGGCGAGGTGCAGAAGGAATTAGCCGGAGAAACCGATACGATCCATTTATTTGAAATCGAACAGGGAACGATTCGGCAAAGCGTATAACCCGCGAGATTGGAAAGGCAGGTGCAGAAGCTATGACAGCTGCTCGGCCGGCGCTGCCGTCGGCTATGATGCTGGCGGCGATGGACGCCGTAAGCGACGGCATCGTTATCGTAGACAAGGATTCCCGTATTATTTACATAAACGACGCGTATACGCGCATCCTGCGGGTAGAGCGGCAAAAGGTGCTGTATAAGCAGATCAGCGTCATCGAGCCGGGCGCCGTCATCCTGGACGCCTTGCGCGACAGGCAGCCCCGCTCGCGCCTTCCCGTAGAAGTCAAGTCGCGGGGCAAGCAGATACTGGTCAACATCACGCCGATTTTCGACGGCGGCGAAGTCATCGGGGCCGTGTCGGTCTTTGAAGACATTACGGAGCTGTCCCTCAGCCATCAGGAGCTGGAACGGGCTCAGCGGCTGAGCCGGTCGATCTTCAAGGCCGCTGCTGACGGCTGCCATACGCTGCCGCCGGAATTTGCCCATATCGTCGGGGACAGCGCCAAGTTCCTGCGCTGCCTGCGGCTGGCGGA
This sequence comes from Megasphaera sp. An286, assembly GCF_002163455.1. Classification (NCBI taxonomy): domain Bacteria; kingdom Bacillati; phylum Bacillota; class Negativicutes; order Veillonellales; family Veillonellaceae; genus Megasphaera; species Megasphaera sp. An286. The sequence goes on from NZ_NFIY01000003.1 coordinate 100,289, forward strand.
GCTCGTGGCTCCGACCGACGCGACCGTCCTGGTAGAGGGGGAAAGCGGCGCAGGAAAGGAAGTCGTCGTCGACGGGATTCTGCGCCTCAGCGGCAAGCGGCGGCGTCCCTTCGTCAATATTAACTGCTCGGCCATTCCGGAAAGCCTCATGGAAAGCGAGCTCTTCGGCTATACGGCCGGCTCGTTTACCGGCGCGGCCAAGGGCGGCAAGGCCGGGAAATTTGAGCTGGCTGACGGCGGCACCATCTTCCTCGACGAAATCGGCGAAATGCCGCTGTTCATGCAGGCCAAATTGCTGCGGGCCCTGCAGTCGGGGGAAATACAGAAAATCGGCTCCGACGCGATGCAGAAGGTCGACGTCCGGGTGATTGCGGCGACGAACCGCAACTTGAAGCAGATGGTGCGGGATGGGAAGTTCCGGGAAGACTTGTACTTCCGCCTCAATACCTTTACGATCGTCATTCCGCCTCTGCGGGAGCGGGGCGAAGACGTACTGCTCCTGGCAGAGAATTTCCTGGGAAAATTTTCCAAGAAGTATGGAAAAACAGGACGCCTTTCGCCGGCGGTGCAGCGGTTTTTCCTGTCTTATGCCTGGCCGGGAAACGTGCGGCAGCTCGAAAGCTGCATGGAGTACGCCGTCATCGTATGCGGCGACGGAGAAATCCGGATGGAGCATCTGCCTGAAGAACTGCAGGGCTTTCCGGCAGAGGGAGACGGTACGGACGCGGCAGAAGCTTCCGCTGCAGGCGCGCCTCACGGCTTAAAGGCCGACATACAGGCTATGGAGCGGGATTATATTCTCCGCGTGCTGAAAGAAACCGGCGGCAACAAGACCAAAGCCATGGAAGTCCTGGGAATCAGCCGCCGTACCTTTTATAAGAAGTGGAAGCTCTACGGACTAGATAAAGAATCGTCTATAAAGTAAACACTATATACATGGTAAACACAAGAAATCCTCCCAGGTATACAGTTTGTACTCGTATCGCCGGGAGGATTTTTTGTACAGATATAAGATGTTGTGCTTACAAAAGGGCAGTTAGACAGGAGTATATGCGCAAAGTGGAGTTTTATTGTAAAAATGCATGGCGGAAATACTATATATTGGCATATAAATTTCATATACATAAGCGAAGCTATTCTGATGATAGCGCTGCGTCGCGACAATACATGTAATATAAGACAGAAAGAAGGTATATCTATGAAGACAATACGCATCGGCGGCGGCCAGGGTTTTTGGGGAGACCTGATCGACGCGCCGATTATCATGGCGAAGGAAGACAACGTAGATTATATTTGCTGCGATTATCTGGCGGAATTGACCCTGTCCATCATGCGGCGGCAGCAGGAAAAACGGCCCGAAGCCGGCTACGCCCGCGATTTCATCACGTCGCTGAAGGGCATGCTGCCCTACCTGGCAGAAAAGAAGACGAAGGTTATTACCAACGCCGGCGGCATGAACGTAAAGGCCTGCGTGGAAAAGGTAAAGGAAGTCGTCAAAGCCGGCGGCTACAACCTGAAGGTCGGCTACGTCCTCGGCGACGACGTGCGGGAAAAGATTCCCCAGCTTCGCGAGCAGGGCGTCCAGATGCAGCACATGGATACGGGCGAAGATATCGACGGCATCCTGCCGAAGATGGTCAACGCCAACGTCTATTACGGCGTAGAGCCTATCGTCAAATGCCTGGAAGACGGCGCGGACATCATCATCCTGGGCCGCTCGACCGATACGGCTATGTTTGAAGCGCCCCTCCTGTATGAATTCGGCTGGAAGCTCGACGACTGGGACGCCAAGGCCACGGGCATTCTGGCCGGCCACCTCTGCGAATGCGGCGCCCAGGCTACAGGCGGAAACTACGACTACGACTGGGAACACGTCCCACGTCCGGAGCTTTTAGGCTATCCCATCGTCGAAGTCAGCGAAAAGGGCAGCCTCGTTCTGACGAAGACGAAGAACACCGGCGGCCTCGTGACGGTCCAGTCCGTCAAGGAACAGCTCATGTACGAAATCCACGACCCGTCGCAATACATTACGCCCGACGTCGTCGCCGATTTCAGCAAGATTACACTGGAAGAAATCGAACGGGACCACGTCGCCGTCCGCGGCGTCACGGGCAAACCGGCTCCCGACACCTTGAAGCTCTGCGTCGGTTATCTCGAAGGCTACCGCAATATTGCCTACCTGCCCTACAGCTGGCCGAGAGCGCTGGATAAAGCCAAGATGGCCGCGAATATTCTGGACAAGCGCATGGCCATGAAGGGACTGAAAGCCATCCGCACCCATATCAGCTACTTAGGCGTCAACGCTCTCCATGGCCCGCTGGCTCCGGAACTCGACGCCGATTTGAACGAAGTCGTCCTCCGCTACGCGATTCTGACGGAAACGAAGGAAGAAGGCCTGAAACTGACGCCGGAAGTCGCCGCAGTCAGCAACCTGAACGGCCCGGCCCAAGGCTGCTTCTTCGGCGGCCGTACCCGTCCCAGCGAAGTATTCGCCCTGTGGCCGACGCTCATTCCTAGAGAGGCCATTACGATTGAAACGCACGTAGAGGAGGTTTAATGTCATGAAAGTTCAGTTGAAAGATATAGCTCACGGCCGCTGCGGCGATAAGAGCGATACGTCCAATATCTGCATTTACGCCCGCAAGCCCCAGTATTATAAGGCCATGGAACGGCAGCTGACGGCGGAAGCCGTGCGCCGCCACTTTGAAGGACTCGTTTTCGGCGACGTCGTACGCTACGATTTGCCCCAGCTGGACGGCTTCAACTTCGTCATGCATCATGCCCTGGACGGCGGCGCGACGCGCTCCCTGCGCCTCGACACGCTGGGCAAATGCATGGAAGCGGCGCTGCTGCGCATGTACATTGAAGTTGATGACGAATAAAACAATTTGGAATTATACATAGACCGTGTCAGGATGTTAAAGGAGAGATTACATATGAAAACCAATAATTACTCTGGATTCCATAAACTTTCTGTAAGTCAAAGAGCGGCGGAAGTCGCTGAATTTGCCAATCTTACAGAAGACGAACTGCGCCTGATTACCGAGCCGGGCGCACTGCACAACGACGTAGCGGACAAGGTTATCGAAAACGTCATCGGCACCTATCAGCTGCCTATGGGCGTCGCCATGAACTTCATCATCAACGGCAAAGAAGTACTTGTTCCCATGGTCGTAGAAGAAGCGTCCATCATCGCCGCGGCGTCTAACGCCGCAAAGATGGCCCGTCCAGGCGGCGGCTTTACGACGAGCTATACGGGAAATATCATGATCGCCCAGATTCAGACGATTGGAATTTCCAATCCGTATTTTGCCAAACAGGTTATCCTGCACCATAAAGAGGAAATCTTGAGCATTGCCAATGAAAAAGACCCTGTGTTAGTTGGTATTACAGGCGGCGCGAAGGATGTGGAAGTCCGCATCGTCGAATCCCTTATCGGTCCGATGGTCGTCGTGCATCTGCTCGTCGACACGGGCGACGCCATGGGAGCCAACGCCGTCAACACGATGGCCGAAGCCGTTGCTCCGTTTATTGAAAAAATTACCGGCGGCACCGTTAAGCTCCGTATATTGTCTAACTTGGCTGCATATCGTCTGGCCCGGGCCACGGCGACCTTTACGAAGGAAGCTATCGGCGGAGAAGATGTTGTCGACGGCGTGATTGCCGCCTATGCCTTCGCCGAAGCCGATCCCTTCCGGGCTGCTACGAGCAATAAGGGCATTATGAACGGCATCGACCCGCTCATTGTAGCGACCGGCAATGACTGGCGCGGCATTGAAGCGGCCTGCCACGCATACTGCTCCTATAAAGGCAAGTATACGTCTATGACCCGCTGGGAAAAGAACGCCAACGGTGATTTGACCGGTTCTATTGAACTTCCCGCCCTTTGCGGCCTCGTAGGCGGCGGCACGAAGATTCTTCCGGCGGCTAAGGTCGGCGTGAAAATCCTCGGTGTCCAGACGGCGGCGGAACTGGCTCAGGTTATCGCTGCGGTAGAGCTGGCGCAGAACTTCGCGGTCATGCGCGCGCTGGCTACAGACGGTATCCAGAAAGGACACATGAAGCTCCATGCCCGCAATATCGCAACCGTTGCCGGTGCGACAGGCGAAATGCTGGATAAGGTCGTCGCAGCTATGGTTGCAGAAAAGAATATTTCCGTTGAGCGGGCAAAGGAATTATTGTCTACATTGTAAGCAAAGGAGGCCGTTATGAAACGAGCGGTTTTAGCAGATATTTGGGGAGATACGGTAGATCTCCGAAACTTGACGGGCGGTATTCTCATCGGCGTCGTTCTTAGTTTCTGCTGCTATTTGGGCGCTAGTACGGCAATTTCGTCTTCATATCCGGACTTAGCGGCGAACCTCGTCTCGGCGTACTCTTTATTGTTTGGCATCGGCGGCTGTGTTTTGTCGGCCGTCGTATCAGCCAAGCTGTTTAAGCCGAAGCGGACGCTGAACGAAGAGGAATTTTCCGAAGCTGACAGAGAGCGCGTCTTGAAGGAACTGCAGATTGATTTGGAAAAAGAACGGGAAGAATTGAAATATGTCGATGAAAAAGTGCTGCAGGAAATGAAAGACCTGCGGTTGTATGAATTGTTTGCCGGGACAAGTGAAAACGCGCCGCCGGCACAGACTGCAAAGGATGGTGAGCGGTAATGGACGGAATGATTCTTCACGATTTGCTCTGGGCCGTAGGCATGGCCTTGGCCGGCGGGATTATCTTTTCCGGCATCGGCCTGATTTCCGGGACGGACGAAACGTCGACGATCGCGCCGCTGACTTTGCTGATTATCCTGCTCGGCGTTCCGCCAGTCGCCGTATTTTCCTGGTTTATGGCGGCGGCTATTTCGAAGCATATGATTCACGCAATTCCGACGGCCCTCATGGGCGTTCCCGGCGACACGATGGCCGTGCCTATGCTGGAAGATGCGGCGGTGCTGCGCAAGCTGGGCGTGCCGCATATGGCGCTGCGGAAAATGATTTCCGGCGGTATCATCGCGGCGTTTATCGCCTTGCCCGTCAGCGTCGGCTTCGCGTCCTTGCTGGCGCCTTTCGCCGACATTGTTAAAGCCTGGGCTCCCGTCGTATTTACCGTTGCGGCTATCATCATCGCCTATACGTCGGGCGGCAAATGGGCCAGCCTCTTCGCTCTTCTTCCCTTTGCCTTCTTCATCCAAGGCTTGAATAAAATGGCCATTGCCGGTATCGGTCACGGCGTATTTATCAGTATGTTCCTGGGCATCGCTATCGGGCCGATGTTTGCTGACTTGATGACGATTTTATCGCCTAACTCCCGCCATATCCTGAAACGGGATTCGTCCCGCGAATTCTGGCTGGCTCCGGAAGTTAAGATGTGGAAGGGATATTTTCCGAATCCCATCAAAATTTTGTCTAAGCATCAAATTATGTACAACGCCATGACGGCCGGCGTATCGGCGCTGACCTTTACGTTCAGTCCCGTCGGCATGACCGTTATGATGGGCGAATTCGTCGGTGCGCGCATTAAGAGCTTGTACCAGCGCATGACGTCTACCCTGGCTGTCATGAACGGGACGACGGAAGCGACGTACATTGCGGAAACGATTATTCCGCTCTTAGCCTTCGGCATCCCTCTCAGCCCCGTCGGATTAGGGCCGGCAGCTCCGTTATTCAACGCGCCGCCCGTATATACGGCTCAGCCTGTCCATAACCTGCATACCTTTTTATCGGCGGCGGATTTCTTGATTTATGGATATATCGGGCTGTTTGTCGCCTTCCTCGTAGCCTATCCGTTTTCGATGAATTACGCCCGCCGCGCCAGCGCATGGGTATTGAAACACGTAAGTCAGGAAGCGATTATCAGCATGTTCTCCGGTCTGATTGTCGTCATTTCGTACTTTGAAGCCGGCGTCGTCGGCATCGCTATCGCCATTACCATTGCCATCTTCGGCGGTATCTTAAACAGATATTTCGGCGTCCATACGGGCGTGCAGTACATGGTGTATTACGCTTCTCCCTGGCTGATGGCGACACTGCTGGGCATTAAATAAGATGAATTCATTCTCCTGCATCGCTATGCGGTGCAGGAGATACTGCATTTTCGCAGCAAAATTTGACAGCCCCATCTTCTTATGGTATGATAAACAAAGTTAGGCGACATGAGGCCTAGCTTTTTTAAGTTGCAGTAAAATTTTCTTGACTTAGCCTGACAGGTGTGGTATCTTATAAAGGCAGTCTTGCGCAGGCACTGGGTTTGCGCGTAGTATCAGACTATTTTTAAGAGAGGTGTAAGGGAATGCGTACAGCGATTACATTGGCATGCACAGAATGCAAACAGCGTAACTACCGGACAAACAAAAACAAGAAAAACAATCCGGACCGTTTGGAATTGAAAAAATATTGCCCGTTCTGCAAAAAACAAACCGTACATAAAGAAACGAAATAATTTTGATGGAATAAGATGTGCTTAATCTTATTTGGGTGTGAGAGGTTATATGGCACTTTCAAAAAAAGCAGCACAAAAGAATAAGAAGAATCCGGGCAAGTCATTTTTTCAAGGCGTTAAGGTGGAACTGAAAAAGGTCATCTGGCCGACGAGAAGAGAGCTGATAAACTACACGGTCATGGTCATCGTCGCGACGATCGTCGTCATGGCGATTATCGGCGTGGCCGACGGCGTTTTTGGTCAGTTGTTTAATTTGCTTCGAGCCGTTGTCGGATAGGGAGGCCTGCGCTTAAATGGAATCTGAAAAAAAATGGTATGTCATCCATACGTATTCCGGTTATGAAAATAAAGTAATGGCTACGTTGGAACGGAAAGTTAAATCCATGGGATTGGAAAATGTCATTAACCGCATCCTCGTCCCGATGGAGGAAGAAATCGACGTCGGCAAAGACGGGAAGAAGCGCGCCGTGAAACGCAAGGTTTTCCCCGGCTACGTCCTCGTCGAAATGGAAGTCAACGACCGTTCCTGGTATGTCGTCCGCAACACCCCGGGCGTAACGGGGTTTGTAGGCTCGGCGACGAAGCCTATTCCCTTGGAACCGGAGGAAGTTAAGAGTATTCTGAAATCGCAGAATCTTGACACGGAACCGAAACCGCATATTTCCGTTGAAGTAGGCGAACAGGTCCGCATCACATCCGGTCCTTTTGAAAACTTCATTGCGACCATTACGGAAATCAATGAAGAAAAAGGAACCCTCAAAGGCCTTATCGATATGTTTGGCCGGGAAACTCCAGTAGAAGTCGACTATTCTCAAATTGAGAAAAGTCTGGAATAAATACTTCTAAAATGCGGCGAAAGCCGCGAGTGGGAGAATCATTAGGATTCGCGTACCACATCTTGTAATGTGAGGAGGTGTAAATCACCATGGCAAAAAAAGTAGCAAGAATGGTAAAACTTCAGTGTGAAGCTGGCAAGGCAACTCCGGCGCCTCCGATTGGTCCTGCATTAGGCCAGGCTGGCGTTAACATCATGGCCTTCGTAAAGGAATTCAACGAACGTACGGCGAAACAGGCTGGTTACATTATTCCTGTTGAAATCACTGTATACGAAGACAGATCCTTTACCTTCATTACAAAGACACCGCCCGCTGCCGTATTGTTGAAAAAAGCAGCTGGCCTTGACAAAGCTTCGGGCGAACCGAACAAGAAAAAGGTTGCAAAACTGAGCCGCGACAAAGTCCGCGAAATTGCAACGACAAAGATGCCTGACCTCAACGCCAACGACGTAGAACAGGCTATGAAAATGATTGAAGGCACTGCCCGCAGCATGGGTATTGAAATCGTAGACTAATTCCGATTTCCCTGCCCGTGGAAGGGGCGAATGCCCCGCTAAACCACTAAGGAGGAAAAGACATGGCAAAAGTAGGCAAGAAATATGCTGAAGCCGCTAAAATGTACGATAAATACAAATTGTACGAACCGGCTGAAGCCATCGACATCTTGAAAAAGATGGATACGGCTAAATTTGACGAAACTGTCGAATTGGCTGTAAACTTAAACGTAGATCCGAAATATGCCGACCAGCAGGTTCGCGGCGCTTTGGTTCTGCCTCATGGCATTGGCAAAACGAAGACTGTTCTCGTATTTGCTCAAGGCGATAAAGAAAAAGAAGCTCAGGAAGCCGGCGCTGATTTTGTAGGCGCAGACGACCTGATTGAAAAAATCAAAGGCGGCTGGCTCGATTTCGATGTAGCTATTGCTACGCCGAACATGATGGGCAAAGTTGGCCGTTTGGGTAAAATCCTCGGGCCGAAAGGCTTAATGCCGAACCCGAAAGTCGGTACGGTTACGATGGACGTTGCAAAAGCTGTTTCCGAAAGCAAAGCTGGTAAGGTTGAATATCGTACGGATAAGGCCGGCAATATTCATTCCCCTATCGGTAAAAAGTCTTTCGACGCTAATAAATTGATTGAAAACCTTACGACTCTCGTCGACACGCTGATTAAAGTAAAGCCGTCGGGCGCGAAAGGCCAGTACATCAAAACGATTACTGTCAGCTCCACTATGGGCCCTGGTATCCATATCAACCCGTTCAGCGTAAAAGGCGTTGTAAAAGCTGACGAACAATAATAATATCACTCTTAGCTGTAGACTGAAGGTATGTATAATGGACGCAAGTCCGCCATCTGAGGCTAAAACTAGTAGATTATTGAGTACTACTGATAACGACTAGTTCGGCCTCATGGAAATGAGGCCGTTTTTATTGCTAAGACGATATAAATCCAAATCAAGGAGGTGTATCGAAGGAATGTCTATGTATGCAAAGCATCAGGTTTCTCCTGCTAAAGCCGCTGTCGTTGAAGAAATGAAGGAAAAACTGCAGGCAGCTCAGGGTGTTGTATTCGTTGGATTTACGGGTTTGACCGTAGCCGACGTTACGAAGCTCCGCCGCAAATTCCGCGAAGGCAATGTTGAATACAAGGTTATCAAAAACACCTTGACTCGCATCGCCGCCAGCGAAATCGGTTTCGAAGGGGTATCTGAATTCCTCGAAGGCCCGACAGCTATCGCCTATTCCACGGAAGACGCCGTAGCTCCGGCTAAGATTTTAAAAGAATTCATCAAAGAAACGAAAACAGAAGCTCTGACGGTCAAAGTCGGTATTGCCGACGGTCAGATCATCGATGCAGCAGCCGTCGACGCATTGGCAAACCTGCCGAGCCGCGACGAACTTATCGCGAAGGTTGTCGGCAGCATGCAGGCTCCTATTTCCGGTCTTGTCAACGTACTTCAGGGCAATATCCGCAATATGGTTTATGTGCTTGACGCAGTACGTGCTAAGAAAGCAGAACAAGAAACTGCTTAATCTAAATTACAACTTTTAATTAAAAAAATCGATACTATGGAGGTATTTTAAAATGACTAAAGAAGAAATCATGCAAGCCATTGAAAACATGACTGTTTTGGAACTTTCCGAACTCGTAAAAGAAATGGAAGAAAAATTCGGCGTATCCGCTGCTGCTCCCGTAGCTGTTGCTGCTGCTCCGGCTGCTGGCGCTGCTGCTGCTGAAGAAAAATCCGAATTCGACGTTATCCTCGCTTCCGCTGGCGACAAGAAGATCAACGTAATCAAAGTTGTCCGCGAAGTAACGGGCCTCGGCTTGAAAGAAGCTAAAGCTCTCGTTGACGGCGCTCCGAGCCCTGTTAAAGAAGGTCTCTCCAAAGCTGACGCTGACGCTCTCAAAGCTAAATTGGAAGAAGCAGGCGCTACTGTTGAATTGAAATAATTTCAGATGAAATTATACGCTCCCAAGACCCGCTGATGTTGGGTTTTGGGAGTTTTTCTATGCCTTTGTTTCATAGGCGGCTAACCATAGGGAGGAGGAACGGATATTGAACTCATTGATTAGTCCTGAAAATACGTGGATGCTGCTGGCCGTGATGTGCGCGTCCGTCGCCGCGTCGATTTATTTGGAACAGACCTATGCCTGGGCTTCGAAGGTGTCGGGAGCCGTCATCGCCCTGATTCTCGCCCTGGTGCTGGTCAACGTCGGCGTCCTGCCTACGCATGCGCCCTTGTTTGACGATATCGTCTGGGGGTACGCCGTGCCGATGGCGATTCCCCTGCTGCTGCTCCAGGCCAACATGACGAAGATCTGGCGGGAAACGGGTCGGATGCTCTTCGTGTTTCTCATCGGCTCGGCCGGGACGATTTGCGGAGCCCTGCTGGGGACGGTGATTTTCGGCTCTATGATCGACGGGCTGCCCAAGGTGGCGGCCATGATGACCGGCTCGTATATCGGCGGCGGCGTCAACTTCGTGGCCCTGGCCGATGCCTTCAAGACCGACGGCACGTTGGTGTCCTCGACGATCGTGGCGGATAATCTCAATATGGCCATTTACTTCCTCGTCCTGTTGGGATGCGTAGGCAACGCCTTTTTCCGCCGCCACTTTACCCATCCCCATATCGACGCGGTAGAGCAAAGCGGGCAGGCCGATGAAGGCAAGACGCTGGCCGCCGCCTATTGGAGCCGCAAGGATATCTCCTTGCGGGACATCGCCGTGAATGTCATGTATGCAGCCGTCGTCGTGACCTTATCCAAGTGGGTCGGCTCGTCCCTGTCCGCCCTCATCCCTGCGGACAACTGGCTTCTCCACATGGCAAATACCTTTTTCGGCAGCGAATACGTGTGGATTACCTTTATTTCCATGATCGTCGCCACCTTCTTCGACAAAAAAGTGGCCTCTGTCAGCGGCGCCCAAGAAATCGGCACCTATTTCATCTACCTCTTTTTCTTTGTCATCGGCGTGCCGGCGTCTATATCGGAAATCCTGCGCAACGCGCCCCTGCTCTTTGCCTTCTGCTTCCTCATGGTCGTCGTCAATATGCTGTTTTGCTTTGTCGGCGGCAAGCTGTTCCGTTTTCATCTGGAAGACATCGTCCTGGCGTCCAACGCGAATATCGGCGGCCCGACAACGGCTGCCGGCATGGCCATTTCCCAGGGCTGGACGAAGCTCGTCGGCCCGTCCATGTTGGTCGGTACCTTCGGCTACGTCATCGGCACTTATTTAGGCATCATTGTCGGCAGTATATTAGGCGCGTAATCAAATAAATGATACATGTGTATATGACAAACCCGCCGCCTTTCTAGGGCCGGCGGGTTTTGTCGTACTGCGTTGCTGCGCAGGAGCTGCAAGATATAGAAAACTTGTATGCTGGGAAATACGGGGCAGGCATTAGACAAGGCGGCGGCCAGACGTATAATAAACGTATACCGATGCAGGAAGGTGAGAACATGGAATATGTATTGTTAAACAACGGCGTGTCTATGCCTGTGCTGGGCTTCGGCACCTTTCAGATTCCCAATGGAGCCCCTTGCCGTGAGGCCGTCGCGGCGGCTCTTGCCGCAGGGTACCGGCATATCGACACGGCCAGCTCGTATCAAAATGAAGAAGCCGTCGGCCAGGCAATTCGCCAGTCCGGCGTCGCCCGCAGCGAATTGTTTATCACGTCGAAGGCCTACATTCACGAAATGGGCTATGACAAGACGAAGGCAGCCTTTGACCGCCAGCTCCGCCTGCTGGGGCTGGACTACCTCGACTTGTACCTCGTGCACATGCCCTTTGGCGATTATTACGGCTCGTGGCGGGCTATGGAAGAGTTGTATAAGGAAGGGAAGATTCGGGCGATCGGCGTGAGCAATTTCAGCAGCAGCCGGCTGATGGATTTGTGCTATAACGCCGACATCGCGCCGGCTGTCAACCAGATTGAACGGCATCCCTTCTATCAGCGGGCAGAGGAATTAGCTGTCATGGAAGAATTGAACGTGCAGGCCGAAGCCTGGGCTCCCTTCGCCGAAGGAATGAACGGCATGTTCACCCAGCCCGTATTGCAGGAGATTGCCGCGGCTCACGGAAAGAGCGTCGCCCAGGTCATTCTGCGATGGGAAATCCAGAGTGGGTTGCCGTGCATCGCTAAATCAGTCCGGCCCGAACGGATTCGGGAAAACTTCGCCATCTGGGATTTCGAGCTGACTGCGGATGAAATGAAGGGCATTGCCGCCCTTGATTTAGGTCATCCGCAGATGCTCGATACGGAGCGGCCCAGCGAAGTAAAACGGGTCTACGATTTCCTGAATAACCCCGTCGTTACATCTCTTCATGAATAACTGCACACGCAGTATGAAAAAGAACAGCGCCTTCCCTTGGGAGTGCGCTGTTTTTTTGACGACGTGTATTAAATTTATGAGGTATATGCTATCATAAGTAAGCTACCGCCTCCATACTGGCAGCAGGAAAGAGGAGTGCAAATGGAATGGCTCATATCTTTCTGTATCTCTTTCGCAGCAGGAATAGTATGTCACTATCTTTGCCGATGGCTGGATGGAGAATAGCCGGTAGTCAGCCTAAGGCCTAAGCCGTCCTTTGAATCGGAATAGGAAAAGCCGCAGGATGCAGCCTGCGGCTTTTTCGCTGTGCTTATGAATTTGTGATTTCATCCTTTTGCCTACGCTTAGTATAACAGCCCTTTCGGCGCTCGTCAATAGACGCAGGGCTCTGCTGGGAACGAAGGCGGCGGGATGCAGTACATTGTGCATTTTTAAGTACCTGAGACGATAACAAGTATTTACGAAAGAATGACAAGGGATATATTTTAATTTGCAACGAAATTGTAAAGAAACTGTGACACAAAATGGATTGAATCGAGGCTGTTTTGTGATACAATGAAGACAAGAAATCAAAGTACGAAGGAGGGATATTCGATATGCGCATTTGGAAACGGTCTATTATCGTAGCTGCTATTGTCGGCGCGTTGTGCGCTCCGACCTTTGCGATGGCTTCCCAGGCAAATTCCTTTGGCGATATGAGTTTTACCGGCGCGCAGCTGACGGAGTTCAAGGCTCGTCCTCATCATCCGGGTCCGCCGCCGCCGAAAAAGAAACCAAAACCGCCTAAAAAAGTTAAGAAGCCAAAACCGAAACCGCATAAGCCCGGCCGGCCTATGCCGCCTCCGCCCCCGCCGCGTCATCACCGCTAAGGGGAGGCATGAGGTACATGCTGAAAACGACAGGAATTTCGCAGAGAGATTTCTGTCGTTTTTGGCATACGCTGTGTTATGAAATATTTTTGAAAGGAGAGGTGCGTCATGTCGAAACGAATGGCCGCATATCTTGCCGCCGCAGCCTGCGTCGCCGTCTTGTGGAGCGCGCCGGCTCTTTTGGCCCAAGCTGCCGGACAAGATAATGCGGCGAGAAAGGGCAGCGCCTATATGACGGTACTGCGGGCGAGACAGCTTCCCCCGCCGCCTGCGCCTCCGGCAGCTCCGCCTATTCCTGCGCCGCGGCCTATTCGGCCTATACCGCCGCCGATGCCGCCTCCGCCAGCGCTTCATCCGGGACGGCCTCCCCAGCCGCCGCCCCCTCCGGTTTCACCGCCGCCTGCGCCGCGGCCGGACAGACCCCAGCCGGCACCTAAGCCGCCGTCTCTGAGTCCGCGGCATCCCATTCCGCCGCCGCAGCCGCCGGAAATTCCAAAACCGAGGCCCATTCGCCCCATCCCTCCGCCCATGCCGCCTCCTCCGCCGCGGCGATAATAGGGGGAGGGAGTATAGCTATATTTTTGCCAAAACCTCTCATTGTTAACTAATAGGTTGCGATGAGAGGTTTTTTGTCGTTCCGACTGCAGATTGCCCGTTTTTACTAAGGGTGAAAAATATGCGATAAATTCATAAAAATACATTGACAAATAGGAATACGCAGGATATCATCAAGTATTTCCGTTCGTTCCTACAGAAACAACGAAACCGGGTGCGTTGGGTTATCATGGATATGTCTAACCTGTTCCGGAAAGTTGTACAGGCGGTCTTTCCCAATGCTGTCATCATATGCGACCGGTTTCATATCGTCCGAATGGTGCTGTAGGCCATGGAACGGGTACGTAAGCGGATCCAGAAATCATTTCCCAAGAAAAACCGTTATTTTAAGCGGAATAAGCGGATTCTGCGGAAAGCCGGCCATACGCTGACGCCGGACGAACTGGTGTGCCTTGAGGAAATCCTGTCGCATTCGGAGGATTTACGGAAAGCGTACGCTCTCAAAGAAGCCTTTTACAAGGTACTGGATATGAAGCGAACTCCGTATGCAGAACCAGTGCTGCAGGACTGGCTGGAATTAGTCCGGTCTGCTGACCTGGAAGAATTTCAATCGCTGCAAAAATCGTTTACAGACTGGTTTGAGAAGATTGTAAATGCCCTGAAATACCCATGGTCCAATGGGTATACAGAAGGGTGCAACAATAATAAAACGAACCAGCTTGGGGATTCGAAGCTATAGTCGGTTAAAAAAACGAATTTGATATATAGCCTAATTAACAAGCGAGAATGAGACGCAAAACATTGTAAAAAGAGCAGATACCTCAACATTTGACAAAGAACCAAAAATAAGCTAACAAATTTGCTGAAATCGTTTGCTGATTTCGTGTATTTGTTAGCTTATTTGAATGAGTGTGAAAAAATTTGCAATATGTCAGCTCATCGGATGATGGGACATGTAATGCGACAAGGCAGCGCGGTTGGTAATGCCCAGCTTTTTGTATATTTGGCTCAGCGTCTTTTTTACGGTCACTTCGGCGATGTTTAGCTGTTCGGCGATGGCTTTGTTGGTCAGGCCGGTGGCGACCATGGCGGCGACTTCTTGTTCCCTCTTGGATAAGGGCAGGGACGGCTTGGCGAGAGCGGTACGCAGCGTCGACAGAGGCTCGGCCAGAGAAAGGTCTTGCGCTTGTTCGATAAAGGGCGCCGCCGCCGCGTCGGAGCCGAGCCGTTCCATCGTCTGCGGCAAGTATTCGGCGTGTTCGGCGAAGGGCATGACGAGATGGTCGGGCTGAGCCAGTACAATGGCCTGCTTCAATGCCGTTGCCGCTCCGTCTATGTTGCCGGCGTGCTCGTAGACGCAGGCGAGAAGAATCGATTCGTAAATCGCCGGCAATATGTACTGCGAGGCCATAGCCGTTTTATAATGTTCCGTCGCCTGCAGCAGGAGCTGAGGAAATTCTCCGCGACTCAGCAGGACCTTATCCTGTATGACGGCGGCTATCGGCGCGATGGGATAATAACAGCCATTTACGTCTATCGGGGGGGGGGGTGAGGTGTATAAGGGCACAGAAGCCGACGAACTGTTCAGCATCGACTGGAGGAAGGCTTCGCACAGGTGCTTTACAGCCGTGCCGCATTGTGGGTAGACCTGGAGCTTCAGCGAGTGCAGGTGCTGTACTTCTTTCTGCAGCGCTGCGGCGTCGCCGCGGCAAAGGGCCAGGCGAGCCAAATAAAAATGAGCCGTTTGCAGATGGGAAATGCATTTCGGCACGATAGAATTGGCATGAACGTACTGAGTCAGCGTCTGTTCCGCCTCGTCGAGACGTCCTGTCAGGTATTCGTATTCGCCGCGGATAAAATCGGTCTGGACCGGAAAGGCGTCGGCGTGTATCAGCCGTATATAAGAAGCTGTAAATTGCCGCAGTCCTTCCATTGTTTGCTCCAATTTTTCCGGCAGGGAATGATAGAGGGACAATGGCGACGGCGAGCCGAAGGTCCATGGCAGGATGAGGTCGTGCGGCGACGGGAGAAGCTCCCGGGCGCGCTGGACGTGCTCCGTCATAGCGGAAAGATCCGGGTACGAGCAGAAACCTTTCATCACCTCGGCATAGGCTGCGTAGTACAGGCGCTGGGCGGCGTCGGCGAATTCCGTCTCGACGCAGTCCGCCAGAACGGAAAGATATTTGACAGCGAGGAGCCGCTTGCCGCAGCGGAAGGCGTATAAGACGCAGTAAAAGCAGCCTTCCAGATGAGCGGCCCGCTCTGCGGCGGAAGCGTGCTGCAGCGTATCGGCTGCGACGTCATGGGCGAAGCCGTATAGGCTTTCCCGGCCGCCTTGTTCGATTGCCGTCAGGACCGTATCGTAATTGCCGGCGCGGCGGGCCAGGACGATGGCCTGTTTATAGTCGCCTTCCTGAAGGTACCAGCGCGCTGCCCGGAGCTGCTGCGCCTGCTGCCAGCGGCGGCTTTTCCGTGAAAAGACATAGTGCAGATACGAGGCCAGCAGGGGATGGAAGGAATAGGTCCCGTCATGGTAATCGAAATATAAAAAGGGATTTCGCTCCACCTCGGCGTCGAGAAGATCCTTGGCGCGGGGCGAATCCATCACATAGGACGCCAGCTCTCCCGTAAAGGATGGAAAGAGGGACAGGGCCAGAAAGAGATTTTTTCCCGCTGCGTCGAGATTGGCAAAGGCATTTCGTTTTATGTAGCTGTACAGCTGGTACTTGTCCTGCGTCGTCAGGACGTTTTCTCCATCGGCTTCGGCGCGCTGCTGGAAGTTGTGCATACCGTACTCGACGGCGAACAGCTCCTGGTCGTTCAGGCGGTTATAGGCGACGGAATTATTCAGGTAGATGATTTCCCAGCCGTCATCGCAACGCTGCGTTTTTTGAAAAATAAAGACGCAGCGCTGGTATTCGTGGATAAACATGTTGCAGGACGGGTCCGTCGTGATGTCGGAGCAAATCTGGCAGAGCCACGTCGTATCGCTCAGCGGGCGGACGGTGTACTCCTCGTTGCTGATGCGGCAGGGGACGCGCTGGCTGTGGCCGCGGCGGAGGGCCTCCGTGACGGCTTCATAGCCTGTGAGCTGCATATGCTTTCCCGCGCCGGCCCAGATGACGTTGTCCGATAAATGAGAAAAGAGCGGCGTCAAGTCCAGTTCTTCAAAATACGCCGTCATAATTCGTTTGCTTAGCTGCAATATAAGCGCTTCTTCCGTCATCATGCAAGCACCCCCTTCATAGGCAGATAGATAGATTCATGGAAACACCCCGAAACAACATGGGAAAAACTGCAAGTAATTACATTATAATACGGAATAAGGTCCTGGAAAATATACTTTTCACAATTTTATAAATATTTAATGAGCTTTGTGCGAAAAGAGAGAAAGAAATTCGCCGGAGCTCGTTTTTTATTAAAGTATATACTTTTGTATAATATATTTACCTTAGTACCTTCCTTTATAATATAAGTTGAAGAAGTATATGACTGCACGAACTGCGGAGCAGTTGGCAAAAAGTTTTGTATGACGCATAAAAAGTTATTATAAAGAATAAAAATACGATAAAAAGACCATAGAAACAGGAGGGTTACATGACGATGAAAGTCTGGACTAAATATATATCAGTTATCATTGCCTCCAGCGTGCTCCTTGGGGGTCACGCATGGGCTGTCGAATTGCCGCCGGCAAATGAGCTAGCCGGGATGAATGATTCGGGCGTACAACTGAGCCGAACGCGGCAGTATCTGGAATGGCAGCGGACGATGCAGCGCATTTCCGAAGGCCGCGAAGCGAGCCAGGTAGAGGATCAACGGGAAACGACGCCGGAAGACACGTCGAAAGCCGTTCGCTTTCAGCTGAACGACATTATCGTCGACAAGTCGGACGTACTGAGCAGCGAAGAAGTACAGGCTGTGACGGCGTCCTATATCGGCAAAGAAGTTTCCATACAGGACTTATATGCCATTGTAGAACAGATCAACGAACTGTACAGCAAAAAAGGCTACATGACCTGCCGGGCCTACTTAGCCCCGCAGACCATTAAGGGCGGCGTCGTCCATATCAGCGTCGTCGAAGGTAAGACCGGCACCGTAACGGTACAGGGAAACGACTCGACTAGGGAAGATTACATTCGAAACCGCATCGCTATTGAAGAAGGAAAGATAACTAATGTTTCCGACGTCAATAAAGATCTCCTGCGGTTCAACGCGACGAACGATGCGCAGCTGCGCATCGCCATGAAAGCCGGCGAGACCTATGGCACGACGGACTACGTCATTACGGCCTATGAGCCGCAGCAGCAGGTCTTCGGCCTCTTTTCCGATAATGCCGGCAGCGAGACGAGCGGCCTGTACCGCGGCGGCATGTTCTGGCAGGCCCGGAGCCTGACGGGTGTCCGAGATTCTCTCATGATGACCTCGGTCTTTTCCGAAGGCACGAAATCCTTTGGCTTGTCCTACTCCCTTCCCATCAACCGCAATGGGACAAAGCTGGGGATCAGCTACAGCACCAACAGCGTCCACATTACGGACGGGCCTCTGGAAGACCTGGATGTCAAGGGCCATTCCTATGCCTACGGCATTTCCCTGACCCAGCCCATTCTAACGACGGAAACGGTGAAATCCGAAATGGGACTGGAATACGGCTACCAAAACTCGAAAACCGACTTCATGGGCATGCACTGGATCGACGACACCGTCAAGGGATGGTCCCTGTTCTTCGACCAGATCGACTACGGCCGGACGACGATTTTCTATCAGAAGCATGCCTACCGCGTCGGCGATTACGACGACATCGCCGGCAATACGAAGCATTTCGGCAAGTACTACTTCAATACCTTATACCAAAAGGCCTTTCCGTCGGGACAAATGATTACGGCCCGCCTGGACGGGCAGCTCAGCAGCACCCAATACCTGCCGTCGGCTGAGCAATTCTACATCGGCGGCATGTACAGCGTCCGCGGCTATACAGAAAGCCTGCTCGGCGGCGACAGCGGCGTCATGGGAAGCGTGGAATACACTGTTCCCCTCACGTCGTCCAAGAAGACCAACGCCTACATCTTCCTCGACGGAGGCCGCGTCTGGGGCGAAAGCGCCTACGACGACACGCTCCTCGTCGGCACGGGCTTCGGCATCAAGACGGCTATCGGCGACCACATGTCGGTCAACGTCGGCATGGGCTTCCCTCTCATCCGCACGATCAACGACGAGGAACAAAGCCGGGCCCGCGTCCACTTTTCCTTCAACAGTCAATTCTAACGCGTTCATGTAAGGAGGCACTGCGATGAGATACATACGACAATTTACGCGTAAGCAAGAGCGTAACCAGACGAAAACAATAGAACAGCAGAAACACGACCTCGACTTGGCAAGAAAAGTCCTGACGGCCGTTACGGCTTTTAGCTTTATCGGCAATCCCTTTGCGGCTATGGCGGCGTCGACCGTTACTCGTGTTCCTGGTGCGAGCGGGGAAATAAAGTTTGATAACAACGTTGCCAATATTTATGCCGAACAGATGAAAGGCGACACGGCGGTGAACCGATTCCAGGACTTCAAAATTGATGCCGGTGATATTGCCAACATGTATTTTCAATCTACTGCGTTGCAAGGAACAGATACATGGGCCAAGAACTTAGTTAACTTCGTCAACAGCCGCATCGACGTAGCTGGCACGGTCAACGCGATTAAAGAAAATAAAATCGGCGGCAACCTGTTCTTCCTAAGCAGCAACGGCATGGCCGTAACGAACAGCGGCGTAATTAACGCCGGCTCGTTGACTGTGTTAACGCCGACGCAGGATATTATGGATTTACAAAATAAACTTGATGGTAATTGGTCGGCTTCTGATTTTGCTCAGATTACGGATGCTTCGCAACGAATGGAAATTCCTCTTAACCAAGATGGCACGATTACCGTTGCTGGTACGATTCATACGTTAGGCGACGTGCAGTTGTATGCAGGGAAACATGTTAATGTGTCAGGGATGATACAGACAATGACCGGCGTTTCTAAGTTGCCTGATAATATCTTTAAGCATACTGTCAATATTGGCGATAAAAACGTGGCTTTTGAGAGTGATTTAACCGCAACAAACGTTGGTAACGGCGACATCGTACTGTCGGCGAAATCGTCCGTTACGGACAATCGCAAAGGCAGCGCCGACGCCAGTATTGACATCAGCGGTAAATTATACGGCCACGATATTACTGTATCGGCCGAGTCGGAAGCATCTTTTGCCGATGACGGCGGAAATATCGAAGTTGGGGAAATTGATACAAATAAAGTTCTGGATAAGTTGAATTTAGGCACGCTGAATGCCGATTATGCCGACGTGTCCAGCAAGGCAACAGTCAATATAACAAATGGCGCCGAAATCAAAGCGACGAACGACGTTTCCATCACTGCGAACAGCACCGCGTCTGTTGATGTCGGCGCGGCTCCTACGCAAAATGAAGATGGAACATACGGCGGTTTTGTTCCGGCTGCCGGCGTCGTCGTAGCTGATGTAGACAACACGGCGAAGGTTACGATGAGCGGCAGTACCGTTGAATCCGGAAATAACGTCGACGTGAAGGCCAATGCCGCGACTGAGCTGAAAGTAAGCGCGGCTGATGCCGGCGAAGATGAAGACAGCGGCGGACAGAAAGCCGGCGGTCAAGAATCGGCCAGCCTGGTTCATGCAGCTGTGGCTGTCGTCAGCAATACTACAGAGGCTGCTGTTGAAATGAACGGCGGCACGATTACAGGGAAAGGCGACGTCAACGTCAATGCCAACGTAAACAACAGCCTGGACGTATCGGCACAAGTCGGCGCGCCCGGCGCATCGGCAATGGCAACGGCTGTGGCCGTTGTACAGTCCAAGGGTTCTGCAACAGTAGATGTAACCAATAATGCAGCCATTACGGGGGCAAACGTCACGATTGCCGCTGAAAACACGGTAGACGGCAACGTCATTAACGTGGACAACGGCATCGGCGTGCCGGAAGAAGACCCGGCGGAAGAACAGCCGGAACAGGGCGGTTCTTCCGTGACAGATGAGCTGAAAGATGCGGCGTCGCAGATTTTATCCGGCGACTCGCTGACCGACGTCTTTATGAACGGGATTACGGGCAAAATCGACGAAGCGACGGGTACGGAAGACAACGGCAGCGGCGGCAAGCAAAATGCATTTGTCAAGAAGCTCGGCAATATGCTTGATTTAGGCGCCAGCGTGGCCGTCGTAGAAGAAAGCAACGCCGCAAATGTATCTATCAACAATGCGGTAATTACGGCAGGAGAAAAAAATTCTGAAGGTGTACTGGAAAATCCGGGCAAGGTAGATATTCATGCGAATACGGTCGTCGACGGCACGTCCATGATCGTTACCGGCCACGCCAATAAACAGACTAATACGGCAAAGAAAAAAGGTTCGTCCGGCAGCGGCGCGGCGGCAAATACCGGCAATATCATAGCCGATGCAGCCGTGTTGTACAATAAGATCGACAACGACGCCGCTGTTGAAATCAACGGCGCAGCTATTTCCGGCAGCAGCGTAGATATCAACTCGTCTGCTCAAATGCGGTATAATATCCGCAAGATGTATGATGACTTAAAAGATTCTGTAGACGCGTTAAAAGACGCTCTGGGAGATGCGTGGGACGATACGAATGACTTCTTTAAGCAACTGGACGAATTGGTACAGAAAACCGGCGAAGCTGTTACAGCGGTAGAAACGGAAGGAAAAGACGACGCCGTAGTGGAACAGCTGTTTAATAAAACCGTTACGGCCTTGCAGACCATTGCGGAAAATGCCGATGCTGTGACCGATAACGCCTCGGCTATTGTTGATGATGTCAAAGGAGCGAAAGAGGCTTTTGACTCGGTTAAAGAAAATCTGGAAACCTTTAAAGATACGAATAACTACGTCAACTACTATGTCCATACGGAAAGTACAGACGGCATAGAAAACAGCGCTGCCGGCGGCAAAGCCGGCGGGTTTGAACTGGGGATTGCAGGCTCTGTCAACGTGACTAACGTAAACAATACTGCTGCGACGGGCATTGGCGCCGGCACGACGATTATGACGAACGACGCTAATATTGCGTCTAATACGCAGACGGAAACCATAAGCATTACAGGCAACGCCGTGGAATTGATGGGTTCTAAAAAGAAAAAGAAGCCGTCAGGCGGCGCAGGCAGCACTACGGGAAATTCGTCGTCGGCTAACGTCGGCGTCGGAGCCAGCGTAGCTGTACAGGATATTACTGGCAACAGCGTCGTCATGGTCGGCGAAGGCGTCAATATCAGCGGCCTTAATAACGGAGCGGCCAAAACGATTACGATCGCGTCGAAAAACGTCATGGGACAGCAGGGTATTGTCTACGGCGCAGGCATTAGCGGCGGAAAGTCCGGCAGCGGCGCGGGAAGCGGCTCCGGCAATATCGGCGTAGAACTGCAGGGCATGGTCAATCTGATGAACGGCGGCTCGGACAGCGTCGTCAGCATAGATGACAACGTAAATCTGACCGGCCGGACAGTAAACCTTACGGCAGATAACGACAGCCTGATTACGGCAGTGACCGGCGGCGCGACGCTAGGCAACGAAAATACGGCCGCGTCTGTCGGCGCGAGCGTCGGCATGGTCAATTATGATGTCAACAACATCGTCGTCGTAGGTGATAATGGTAACGGCAATTCGACCGAAAGCGGCGAGAAATCGACAAAAGAAAAGACTGCCGATGATAAGCGCAAAGAAGGTACGGAGCTGGCAAAGAATTTAATAAAAAATGCCGGCATAACAATAGCGGCTAATCCGAGCGGAACGACTGCCGAAAAAGGTACGATTACGGCATCGGAATTAAATGTCAAGGCCAATACGAGCGGCCTTATTACCAACCTTGCCGTTGAAGCGGCAGCTAATACGAAGAGCAAAAATAAAAAGCAAAACAGCGCATTGACAAATCTCACGAATTTGACAGGAAGTAACAACGCCGCTAACGGCCTTATCGGCGAAAACGGTCAGGTCAACCAGCATCTCGACGCCGGCGACGCCAGCGCTAATACTGCCGTGAATACGGGAAATACTACGTCCGGCGGAGCTATGGGCACAGGCACAGCATCTTCCGGAACGACGACCTTGGCAGCGGCCGGAGGAAGCAATACGTCTACTAAAAACTCTGTAAACGTAGCGGGAGCCGGCAGCGTAGCGATCAATCTCCTCGACGGCGAAACAGGGGCCTTTGTTGACAACGTCGACATTAAGATGCAGGAAGAAGGTTCTGTAACAGTAGGGGCGAACGATTCCCTCTTTGACGGCGCTTTAGCCGGCGCGGCGGCGATTAACTGGTTTACTGCCAAAAATTCCGGCGGCAGCAATACCCCGAATATTCCCGCAAACGCTGCCGGCGGCAGCTCCGGCAATAATACGGAAGTCAGCGTCGGCGGCGCCGCAGGCGTTTCCAAGCTGGACCGCAATGTTTCGTCTGTTATCAGCAATTCGACGATTACAAATGCCGGCAGCATTGAAAATACGGCGACAAAGAGCGGTGCGGAGCTGGCGACAGGGCTCGGTCTTGCCGTCGCGGGAAGCAGCGATACGAGCGGTACGAATGTGGCCGTAGGCGCAGCCGTTTCCTATAACGAAGCGGACAGCGATATTCACGCCCTCCTGATAAACAACATGGTCAAACATGAAGAAGGGACCGAAGGAAAGACCAATATTACCAACAAAGCGACGAATAAGGATCTTCAAATTGCAGGAGGTATCAGCGTAGGCGTTGCGAAAGGCGGTAAAAACGGCGTCGGTGTCGGCGGTACAGCCGTTATCAGCGATATTGACAGCAATCTCCAAAGCGGCGTCATCGGCGGCACGTATGAAGATGTCGGAGACATGAAGGTCACGGCTACGGTGGCGACGACGCAGATCAGCGCAGGCGTAGCCGGAGCAGCTGCTGTAGGCAACGGCAGTACGTCTGCGGCCTTCGGCGGCGCTGTCAATTACAGCACGATTGACAATACGAACCGGGCTTTTATCGATAAAGCGACCATTACAGCAGATGGCAGCGTCGCTGTCAGTGCCGGCGATACAAATTCAGAAACAAGCGATTTCGCTTCTTTGGTAGAAGATCATGGCATTGATGCGTCGGGAAATACGGGAACAGAATGGGCCGATAAAGGCTATGAAGACAAGGAAAACGGCGTCGATTTCAGCAATGAAGATAATACGGGCAGCACCATCGTCAACGTTGCGACGGCTGTCGGTATAA
Organism: Megasphaera sp. An286; assembly: GCF_002163455.1. Classification (NCBI taxonomy): domain Bacteria; kingdom Bacillati; phylum Bacillota; class Negativicutes; order Veillonellales; family Veillonellaceae; genus Megasphaera; species Megasphaera sp. An286. The sequence goes on from NZ_NFIY01000003.1 coordinate 124,052, forward strand.
GTACAGGCGCAAGCAGCGGCAGCGGCGCAGCAGCTGTAAACGTGAGTCAGGTAACCAACGACATGAGCGCCGATATTACGGGCGCGACGATTACAGCCGGCTCTGTTGCCGGCACGGCTGACACAAATACGAATTTGGTTACTGTTTCGGCGGGCATCGGCGCGTCCGGCGGCAAATTCGGCGGCGCCGGTTCTGTAAGCTGGAATGAATTGAACAATAACAATAAAGTAACTATTTCCGGCAGCAAGATTACTACGGGCAGCTTGACGGAAACCGCTTTAAATAAGGCTGATATTGTCAATGTAGCCGGACAGCTCAGCGGCAGCGCGTCCGGCGTCGGAGTAGGCGCGTCTATGGCCTATAACGACATGAATAATACGACTGGAGTCTATCTTAATGGCAGTACCGTAGACCTGACTGACGGCAGTGTGGGTAAAGTTAAGTTGAATGCTGAAAATGAAGCCGACATCATGGCGATTACTGCCGGCGCGACGGCGGCCAACACTGTTGCTGTCAACGCTATGGTTGCGGTGAACCGAGGCTCCAATTCGACGGAAGCTGTTATTGGAGACGACGGCAAAGACGTTACGATCAACGGTGTAACCTCTCTGGATGTTTCTGCGTCTGACGAAACGGAAGAAATGACGATTGCCGGCGGTATTACAGGGGCAGGCACTGCGGCAATCGGTGCAGGCGTGGCTTATAGCGACGTCGGCGGCAGCAGCGGCGATAATGATAAGGCCCAGCAGAAAACCCGTGCGGAAATCAATCATGCGTCTATTACGACGGCAGGCGAAACCGTCCATGTCGGTGTGTCTGTAAACGATGCGTCTAAGCTGACGACGATTGCAGCCGGCGGCGGCATCGCAGGCACTGCAGCCGTACAAGGCGAAGCGGCGACGGCTCTCATTAATAAACAAGTCAACGCGGCCATGAACGATGTTGATATCAATGCCGACGACGCGGATAATACGGCGGCTGACGTCGATGTAACGGCGAACAGCGACAGCCATATTCTGACCAGCGCAGACGTACTTACTATCAGCGATACGGCCAGCGTCGGCGCAGGCGTCGCCGTCAACCGCATTGTGCAGCAGACGAACGCGGCCGTGAACGGCGGCGTCATGAATGTCAATAACCTTGCCGTTCAGGCTCACGGCAAGCCGCGAATTGAAAACGTCGGCGTAGGCATTGCGGCGGCAGGACAAGGTGCAGGCGTTGCCGGTTCCGTATCGGTCAACATGATCGACAACGACGTGACGGCCCATATCGGCAGCGGTGCGAATATCGACGCCGACGGCAGCGTAGGCGTGGTCGCAACGAGCGACGAGCAAATCAGCAATTACAGCGGGATGCTTGCCGCGGCTGGCCAGGGGGCCGGCGTTGGGATTTCTGTCAGCGTAAATCAAATTCAAGGTGAAACCAGCGCGACTGTCGGCGATGAAGGCACGAATACGACTGTTTCTGCCAAAGGCAACGGCGACGGCTTGACGACACATACAGATATTTCCGAAGAGGATATCAATAATACCTTGATCAGCAGCGATACTGTCGATATGAATACGACTATTGGCAGACAGGATGAAACGCGCAAGGGATTTATTGTCGACGCTTCTTCGACTCGCGATATGAAATCGTTCTTGATTAACATCGGAGCTGCCGGTCAGGGAGCTGGCGTAGCGCCTACGGTTAACGTCAATATGATAGACGGTGCTACGACTGCCGGTATTTCCCATACGGTCATCAACAAGGGCGTATCGGCTGGCGATGTATTTGTCAATGCTGGCGATTATACGAATATGTCCGGCTTTGTCGGAAGCGGCGGTATTGCCGGCATGGGCGCTGGCGTAGGTCTCGGCAGCGATACGAATACGGTGAGCCGCAACGTCGAGGCTGTCGTGGATGGCAGCGATGTCAATGCCAAGGCCTTTGAAATCGACGCGGAGTCGATGCAGGGCGTATCATCCTTTACCGTAGGTGCTGGCGTAGCCGGTATTGGCGGCGGCGTAGCCGGCGTCGTGACAGTAACCGACCTTGCCAACACGACGAAGGCGGAGTTGCGTAACAGCAACGTGACGGCGAATACTGTCGACGTAACGGCTGACCATAAAGGCATCGTAAATGCTGGTAATGTCGGTGTTGGTGCAGCTGGTATTGGCGCAGGCGTAGGATTGTCGGTTGGTGTGCTGAAAGATAATTCGGAAACATATGCTCTGGTAAGCAATGATAGTACAGAAGAAAAGTCTATTGTGGCAGCCGGCGATGTTTCCATATCCGCGCAGAATACGACAACTGTGAAGCCTTCTATCTCAGCAACAGGAGCAGGCGTGGCGGGCGTAGCGGGAGCGACCTCTATCAATAATCTTAACAGTAAAGTTGTTACTGATCTTGCCAATGCAAATATTAAATCGAAGAGTGGAAGTATTCACGGAACTGCTAATAATACCTTTAACATTGAAGCGTATATGGGCAGCCAAGCTGGCGGCGCCGTCGGTGTCGGTGCGGGCGTAACGGTCAACACGATTGACAGTACCGTGCAAATGAACGTTTCTGACAGCAAGTTGCAAGCGGCTCAAAATGTGGCATTGACTGCCGACGAAACTCGCAATATCCAGCAGACGGCTACGAATGTGGCTGCTGGCGGCGCAGCGATCGGAGCAAATATCGCCATTACGACGGTTGGGCAAGCTGTTGAAAATATCGTCAATGAAGATGGCGAAGTCATTTCTAATGCTTCCGATAAAATTGATGAAGCTAATGAGGTATATGGCAGTAATGCAGATACGTTATTAAATGGTGCCGGCGACGCTCTGAAAACGGCCGGTATTGATGAAGAGAGCGTAACTCCTTCCGTCGGCGCAGCATACGGCGGTGGCAAAGATTCGCAAATTACCGTCAATATTTCGAACAGCGACGTGACAGCAGACGGAACGGTCAAAGCAGAAGCGACAGAGCATGATGACATTGATATGACTTTGGGCAGCGGTTCGGCCGGCGGTGCAGCCCTTAACGCCAGCGTCGGCATCCTTGATGTACACCGCAACGTAGGCATCAACATAACGGACGGCCGCATGACGGCGAACGCCATTGATGTCGATACGGATATTACCGGCGCAGCCAATCTTGACGTATACCAGGGCAGTGCTGGTGTAGTGGCCGGTAATGCCGCTGTGGGACAGGTCAGCACTGGCGGTGCGAGCCAAATTGATATTATGGGAACTAAGTTGACCGGAAGCAGTGTTGCAATAGTAGCTCAGGATACGAGCACGACAGGGATTCAGGCGTTTGCCGCGGCGAACGGCGTTGGTGCATTAGGTGCGCTTGTAGCAGAAGCATCAAATGACAGCGATATTTCTGTTAGCCTGATTGATGCCGAGGTAGATGCGAAAGAAGATGTTACCATTCAGTCGGAAAAGGCTAATACTGTGACCGCAGAAGCAGTAAACGAGGCTGGTGGTCTAGTCGGCGGAGCCGGCATGGGTGCGACTGTAACCGATACGGGAAGCAGCAAGATTACTCTTGAGAATGCGAAGGTGAAAGCTGGAAATACGATCGGAATTGACGCCGAGACACGCTCGGCCCTTACGGCCAATATCAATTCTGATGCCGGCGGCTGGTTTGCCGGTGGTTCAGTCAGCATTGCACAGGTCAATGCCGGTACGGCAGACGACCGCCTCTCGACAACTGTAGCAATGAAAGGCGGCAATACCTTTGAAGCCGCTGAGGTCGATATGTCCACAATGTCTAGTGTGGAACAGCATGTCGATATGGATGCGCTGTCCATTAGTGCTTACGGTGCGGCGCAGGGCAACGTGACGGAAACGGGTGCGTATACGGATGTAGCGATTACTCAGGAAGGCGCAGACATCTTCAAAGGCGCGTCTGATGACAGCACGGCGAACGTTCTCTTCAATGCGGATAATACGGTGTCGCAGACTGTTGATACCAGCGGCATCAGCGCAGCGGGAGCTTTTGCAACAGGCACGAATATCAGCACGACTACCAGCGATCTGCGCACGAATATCGCTCTTGCCGGCAGCGGCAAAGGCAGCCGAATCGGTGATTTTAAAGCAGATGCCGGAAGCTATGCTTCTATCTCCAATCATGTTAACGGCGACGGCGGCGCAATTGCTGACATCAGTTCTTTTGCAGCTAAAGCAAACAATACCTATAAGGCCGATACGGATGTGACGATCGGCGGAAATTGGAATGCTTCCGGAAGCTTTACGGCGCAGGCGCTGAACGGCATGGATATTGATGTCTTGTCCGAAGCGACCCGTGCAGCCGTCGTCGGCGGTAGCGGCACATGGCTCCGCAATACGATTGACAACGCAGCCAACGTGACCCTTGACAATGCTACCATCACAACGGAAGGCGCGCAGAGCTACGTTGCGCAGAACCAGGTCGATTACGTCGGCGAGATTGACGGCTCCGGCTACGGCGGCATCAACGTCAACGCCACCGATTATAAGGACGACCTCGACTTTACGGCTGGCGTAGATATGAAGAACAGCACGCTTACCGGCGCAGGCGACGAAGGCAGCATCACCGCCTTTGCCTCGACGACGGGAGACATTCACGCCAATAATAACTTGAAATCGGCGGGTGTTATTCCTGTTGCCCTTGCTTTCAGCGACCATGCTATTAATTATAAAAATAGTGTCAATGTAACGGACTCTACGCTTACTACGTCCAAGAAAGATCAGGACATCACGCTCGCTGCCAGTGATGATACAGTTGTTGATTTAGAAGCCATTGCCGATACACAGGGCGGAGCTGTTGGTGCGGCCTCAGCAAGCCTTACCAATAACATGGTTCGTCAGAATACCGTGAAAATTGGAGATGGCTCGAAGATAGAAAGCGCAAACGACGTCAACTTATATTCTGGCGCGGATGCGGATGGAAGAAATTCTTCACTGAAGATCAATGTTATTGCTGATGCATATAACAAAACAATCATTCCTGTGTATACTGCGCCGACCCTTGACAACAGCATGAAACAGGAGAACCATGTAGAAGCTGGCGGGGAGGTAAACAGTGTTCGCAATATTAATGCGAAAGCGAACAAAGGGAATACGGTCTTGGTCAAGTCTGCCAAAGAATACAATAATTATACTGGTACAAACGGAAACGGTTCCATTGCATCAACGGCTGATGGCACAATTAACGAAGAATCTGATGAAAAACATGATAACAAGATCAATGTAAGTGGTCAGTATACTGCAGGTATTCACGATAAATTAGAAATTAATATCAGTGGATCTACTGAGACGACCGAAGAGAATGGGGTGAATTACGATCAGATTAAGGTAGATATTACAGAAGGAGCAGAATGGTTCAATCCAGAAGGAAAAGACCCTAAAGATCTGTTGGATGTAAAGACGTTGGAGCTTGAAAATACGTTGTTAGCTCAATATACGGCTCTTCAAAATGCACTGAATGACTATAAGCCTGGCTCGAAAGAATATAAAAATCTATCGGCTGAAATGGACAAGTTAATCGAGCAGATGAAAGAGCTGAACTTCGTCGATATGAAATACGAAGAAGGAAAAGGCTGGTATAAGACAAATACGCCTGCATCCAACGTTACGGTTCAGGGGATTGCGTTGCCGGACATTCTCGTATCCGGCGGCAATATCAATATGGAAAGCGATAGTCTTACCAGTACGAATAATGCTGTGCTGACGGCCAAAGGCTCGCCGGAAATCACGATTAATAATAGCAGCGATCTTTATCTGGAAATTCATGATTTGGCTATTGTTGGAAAAGGCGGCGAAATTAGCTTCAATGGCCAGGATCTGACCGATACCAATAAAGGTAATTACCAGGGAGCGTGGACAAGCATTTCTCCGACCGATGAATTGCCGACCATTAATATTACTTCTACCTCTGCTTCTTCGTTCTCAAACAATCCTCTGGCACAGCCAGATATCAGTGTCGTAGGAAATCTTTCCAATACGGAAGGCAAGATCTGTGTCACTAACATAAACCATAATATTCTTATTGGTGAAAATGGAAATGTCAGCGCGAAAAACGTGTTCCTTACGGCTGAATCGGGAAGCGTGTCTCAGACAAGTAAGACAGGGATTTTCAATGTAGCCGGCGATCCGATCAGCCAATATCAGTTTAGTGATAAGGTTGCTACGCAGGTTCAAGAATATCTAAATAAGATACTCTTAGACGATGATCCGGAGAATGATAAACTGAATTTTAATTCATATGATGAATATTTGAAATGGTTAGTATCCAAGGTTGGTGTTGATCCTGATGATTTGGGCATCAATTCCGAAACGGCAACAAAAAATGAAGTCATCGACGAATCCGCAGGCATTCTTGCTGGGAACAATGTTTACATTAATGCATTAAATGTGAATATTAATGGCCTTGTACAAGCTGGGTATGGCAATTATTCGTCAACACTTACAGAAGAAGCCAATGATCGGATTAAGGAGATTACGCAAAATTGGAATCACACGCCGCTTTTGGATAGCGATGTTATCGGGCAGGAAAAATATCTTGTCAACGCTGGCGGAAAACGCTGGAATGATGAGACCAAAGTTTGGGATTATGAGGTAGGGATCTATTATAACCCGGCTACTCAAAAACTACTGGTAGATAAAGTGAGCCCAGATGGAGGCCAGATCTATATCAATGGAGCAGTGTCCAGTACGGGCAGCAACGGTCGTCTGATGGCAATGGATGGTGCAGCAGATATCCAAATTGATACTACAGTTGTCAAGGGAGATGCGGTACAAGGTATTGTGATGAATGAAATCGCAAATAAAAATATCGAAGGACTTATCAGCATCACCGACATGAACAAGACGACGGACAGCAAAGGAAATGCAGTGGATGGCTTGGTAACGGAGTATAAGAACGGCAGCTGGCGCGAGTATGAGTATGGTACATCAATCATAGACCGGCCGGAGTTCATCAATGTCGACAATGATTCTAACAGCAACGTGGAATATACGTATCAGCCGGAATCCGGCCTTCGTTATGAATATACGGGAGGTTATAAAGCAGGAGAAGAAAATCACTATTCTTATAAGGACTATTTCATTGCCTGGGGCTGGATCGACTACAGTACGTCAAGTGAAGAGCTGGATAAGATTGCCCAAGAGGGTAAAGCTGATGTTGAAACCAGTACGACAAATGGAGACGAATTAGCAAACGGCGTCTATATTGGGAAAGGAACTACAGGCGGTGACAACTCAAAGGATTGGTATATTACCGGCTCGGCACAACGCGGTGAGGAAGTGCCAGTCGGGAAACCTACCGATCATAAAGAGTGGGGTATGCATGAAGACGATAGTAAGAAAGATCCGGATTGGGTCGGAAAAATGTTTGGTTATGGAAGTATTGTGTATCAGTGGATTACGGAAAACACCACTAGCACGACTACTACGTCTAGTATCAAGGCAGATAAGCCTATTACGATCGGATTTGTTGGCGGAAAAGCCAATGAAGGAAAAATCGATATCAGAGGTAATCAAAATATTGAGCTGGCAGGGAATATCAGCAATGCCGAGGTTAATGGTGAAGGAAAGGGATACGTAAGTATTTCCAGTGGAACTGGTAGCATTATTGCCGGAAGCAATGCCAACATCCTGTCGGATGACGTAAGATTGGATGCGGCGACAGGAATCGACGTGACGCATTCAGCTATTGGCGATGCAGCGCATGTCGCTTTGTCGACAGATAGCGGAGATATCCGTTTTGAAAGTTATCATGGTGATATTACTGTCGAGCAAGCTGTGACTGGCGGTGCGAATCCAATTACTGCTGAAACGGGGAATGTATACTTGGAAGCAGCGGGCAGCATCCTCGACGGCCATACGTCTGGAAATTATGCCGTAAAAGGACAGCGTATCGATCTCGTGAGTACCGGTGGTTCTATCGGCACGAAAGATAAGGCATTCACTGTCCTTGGCGGCAGCGAGCTCTATAGCTCCGATACAATGGCGTCGAGCGTGAACGCATCTGCCGCAGGTGACATCGTTCTCACGCAGACGTCCGGCAACATGCGCCTCGGAACGATCGAAAGCACGAACGGCGACGCCGTGCTGACTGTCACGAAGGGCAGCTTTGTCGACGCTCATCCGTCGGAAAATAGTTCGTCCAGCAGCGCCCAGGATAAGATCGACCGCTGGCTCGAAAGCGGACTCATCAATGCGAAAGACGAAGCTGGTGACAATACAGAAGCAGCCAAAGCATCCAAAAAGGAAAGAGTAGATGCGTTGACGGCTCAGGCAAACTCGCTTGCCGGCGGCGATGAAGCAAAAGTCGAAAGCTACTGGGCTGCGGCGGATGCCTTCTATAATGACGAAGGTGTGAATCATGCGAAAGAGACCTATCTCAAAGCGGTTGCAGAGGCAGGCGGAGACAAAGAGAAGATTAATGCCGCATATGAGCAGTATCAGAAGGATTATAAGAATGCCAAGACGAAGCACTTCGAAAATAAAGAGTTCAGTGACGGAGAGCAGGATCTCATTACGAGTTATGCGGAGGTCTCGAACAGCGAAAACTATGGCTGGAGCAAGAATGAGCTCCTCTACGCGATCCAGGACAGTGTTCTCAACACAAAACCTGGCGAAGTGCAGACGGTAGATATGCCTAACGTCACGGCCAACAACATTACGCTCAACGCGGCGAACGGCGGCATCGGCATCGACGGCGAAGCCCAGTTTATCAGCAATGATGCCCTGAATGACGTAGAAAACCTGAAAATCTTGGCGGCCGCCAAAGCCGGCGACCTGACCTGGAGCGACGACGGCGTTACAGTTCGTCAGCAACAGGCCATTACTGTACAGGTCAAAGATAAAGGGCAAGTCAACGTAACCGGCAGAGACAACGTATACTTGGCCGGTGTAGAAGGTACGATGCTCGACATCAACGACATCAAAACGACTGGCGACATTCGCCTCCAAGGCGACGCAGGCGTCGACGTAGATTTACTCAAAGGCCAGGATCTCACCATTGTCGGCGGTGCGGGCAATATTACGAGCAGCAGCAATGAAGGCGGCTATATTTATACAGACCTTACAGGCTCGATCGACGCCAATGCAGATGGCACGATTTCCTTTGAAAGCGTCAATGACAGCGATTTGAAGATCCTCACAGCTGCAACTAACAAAGACCTCAATCTCAAAGCGGCTGGTAATATCCTGATGCAGAATGCAGAAGGGAGCACCGCCCAGGGACGCCTCAACGCCAATGTAATTAATCTTGAAGCCGGTGGGACTATCGGCACATCCGATACGGCTATCCGCATTCTGGATAATGGCGCCGTAGTCAATGCTGATGCAACCGGCGGCATCTGGATTTCCGGCGAAAGCGGCGATGGCTCTACAGGCAATCTCGTCATCGGCAACATCAATGGCGGCAGCTTCGACCTGACCAGCGTCAGCAACGTCAGCCTCGGACGCACCGACGATCCGAATACGGATGAAAATGAAGCGCTGACAGGCAGCATCAAGACGACACAGGACGACGCGTCTATTTCGGCAGTCAACGTCGATTTGGCCGACGGTACAGTCAATGTAGGGACGAATGACTTCAATGTCATTGCTACGAACGGCGACATCACCCAGTCGGAAGCTTCGAAAGGCCTCATTGCTAATCACGTCAACCTGTCCAGCACGGGCAGCCAGCTCTTGCTGAGTGAAAAAAATAATATCAACTCCGTTACGGTCAAGGGCTTAACGGACGACAGCCTGACAGGCAATGTGGAAATTCACAGCGCCGCCGACAGCTTCGGAGTGCAGTTTGGAGATAAGAATGGTGATACCGCTGCTGGTATTACTGTCAACGACGGCAGCATTGTCATTCAGCATAACGGAAGTGCTGACGGTAAGCTCACTGTGACCGGCTCGGCGACGACGCAGAAAGCCAACGGTAGCGATGTGAATGCGGACATTAGTTTCAGCGGTAAACAAAGCGCTATCGACGTCAAAGGTACGATGAATGCCGGAGACAACTTCTCGGCGACGACAGAAAGCGGAGCCATCAACATTACCGGCACGGTAACGGCCCATAATGGCGAAGTCAAAGCGACGACGAACAGCGGCGCGATTTCTTTCGACGGCGACGTCACGGCCATGCGCGGCGACGTCACAGCTGCGACCGGCAGCGGTGATGTGACCTTCGACGGCAGCGCTGTTGCTAAGACCGACATCCTGCTGGAAAGCGGCAGCGGCGCCATTACGGTGAACGGCATCGCAACAGCTGGCAATCAATTCAAGGCGGATACGGTAGACGGCAAGATTACTCTTGGCGGCGACGTTACCGCAACGGCGGGATCTGTGAACGCCCATACTACTGCCGGCGACATTGAAGTCAAGGGCGACGTAGATGCGGGAACGGACATCGATTTGGGAAGCGGCAACGGTGCGATTACCGTAACCGGCAGCGCGACGGCTGGCAATAATTTCTCAGCAAAGACAGGCAGTGGCAGCATCACTCTGGGAGACACTTTGGAAAGCAAGGTAACGGCTGAAACTGGCAAGGTCTTGGCCCAGACGCAAAGCGGCACGGTGCTCGTCAACGGCAGTATTCAGTCGGCTTTCAATACGGAGCTGCAGGCTGGGATTACGGCTGATGACAGAGGCAACATTACTGTCAACGGCAACATCGCTTCGGGAGAAGAAGTCGTAGCGACGGTTGCGAACGGCGATATCGTCTTTGAAGGAACGACGACGGCTAGTGACGGCGACGTGAAGGCCGAAGTTACCGGCGACGGCTCCATTACCTTCAACGGCGCGGTCACGGCTAATTCGAATGGCGAAGGCGGCGGCAACATCGTGGCGAACGTTTCCGGTGAGGGTAACATCACGACGGAAAGCGATGCTGTATTTAATGCCGATAAGGACGTGCTGTTCACGACGAACGTCGGAAATATCACGGCCAACAGCGCAGTAACTGCCGGCGAGGACATCATTTTCAAGGTACTGACTGAAGGTGATATGACGCTTCGCGATGACCTGAAGTCTGAGCAAAACATTGATTTGAATGTAAATTCCGGCAATATCCTCTTTGAAGGTACGCAGGACGGCGTCCATGAAGACATCTATGTAACGTCGAATGGCGGCGACGTGACCGTTTCTATCAACGAAGGCGGCAAAGGCGATATTAAAGACACGAATGGCAAAGGTGCTGATGGAGACTGGGCGAATATTCGTGCCGAGGAAGGCAATGTGACGGTTAAACACGACGGCGTCGGCGACGTTGACTTGTATGAGCTGTATGCGAAGAAGGACGCCGGCGTTTCCGTAGCTGACGGCAATCTTCACCTCGTCGACGTCAGCGGCAACCTCGTAGCTATTTTCGTGAAGTCCGAAGGCAAGGAAATGGATGTGGAAAACATCGAAGCGGCCCAGCAGATTGCTATTTCCGGCTCCAACATGGATCTGGACAGCATTACCCAGCGTGAAGACGGCGACGGCTTCCTGGTCATTACGCCGGAAGGCACGGCGGACGACCAGCCGATTGACAACCTCGTGATCGGCGACATCCTGACCAACGGCGGCGTGCGTTTCGACCATCTGTGGCTGAATACCGGCAATATCCACGTCAGTGAGGGAGCGCTGCATCTGGACAAGGTTTACGTACAGGATAAGGCCACCTTCAGCACCGACGACATGACGACGAACGTCTTCGGCTCGGCTCCGGTCTACGATGACAGCGTATCGAGCTCGTACTGGGTCAACACGAGCATCAACAGCCCGAAGGACGACCTCGCGGCGTGGAACAGCGACGAGCTGAACGACAAGTGGATGCATATCTTCTTCTCGCCGGAAGGAACCGTCCAGATCAGCAACGGCAACCTGCTCCATCTGGCTGACCACAATTACGCATACAATCAGCGGTACAGCCAGGTCGATTGGATGAATCTGTTTACTGACGAAGATTTCTATAACTTCTATGACAAGTATTATGCGCCTGACCTGTCGTACCACGAACGGTACGGCCTGACGAGCGGCAGCGGTCACAGCGTAGAAAACGCTGAAGAAGACGAGGTCATCGTCGAATAAGGAAAGGCAGTTTGTATGAACTACATGGCAGCAGGGGCCCTGCATGATAGGGCTCCCAGCTGCTGTAAGAGAAAGGATGGGATTCCCGTGAACAAAAAAGCAGAATTATTTCAAGACTATTTAAAAGAAAAACAAATCGCGGCCTTTACGGTCGACGAAATCCAGGACGATGCGCTGAACACCGTCGTCTTCCGCTCCCACATCGACGTCGGCGGTAACCAGCTTCCGACGCTGGTCATCCTGGACAGCAGCATTTACTGCATGATCCGCCTTCTCGTCGCGCCGAAAGCCCTGCGCGATGACAATAAGGAAGCCGTGCTGGAGCTCATGAACGGCTACAATAAGAAGTACAAGTCCTTTAAATACTACGCTGACGATGAAGGCAACCTCGTCATGGACACGTGCGTATTGTTCAAGGACGGAGAAGCCGACGGAGACATGATTTACACCATGTTCAACGTCATCATCAACCACTTGAACGAATCATACAAAGACACGATGAAGGCCGTTTGGCAGTAAAAGCGAATAGTGCAGTGCATAAAAAACGGGCCTGCTTCGCGCAATCGCGCGGGCAAGCCCGTTTTGCTGTTATGATATTAAGCAACTAGCCTCGGCGTGGCGTTGGCCGTAAACAACGCAAGAGCCCCTTCAAGATGGCACTCTTGAAGGGGCTCGTTGTGTTTTGCATACTTTTCAGTCTACACGCTGAGTATACCAAGTTTTCGGCATATAGTCAATGCTGAAATTTTTTCTTATTATGCTATGTATATAATCGATTTTTTTGTTTTTCTAATACCCTTGGAATGTTACATGATCACTTACATAATATTTCTCTATCAAGATTTACTTCCAGAGGATTTTATTCTCACTTAGATAATGGAATTACCTGAGAGAGGCTATGTTTTCAATGCAATAAGTGAAACGCAGCTAGATTCAATTTGCATAAGATGAACGTTTTACTTGAATCTATCTTGCGAAGGTCTTCGATTTAAGGTATAATATAAATACCAAATGGTCATGATACAATGTACACTTAAATCTAATGTGCAACAATATTTAAGAATGAGAAAATCAATTCTTTTAACATGACGGAATAAGGGAACGGATTCAAGGATTTTTATGGATTCCCCAATAAATGAGGAGTTTACACCATGGATAATTGGATAGATGCCGCGCGTCTTACGGTTATCGTAGGGCACTTTGGCAGCGGCAAAACGGAACTTGCCGTAAATATGGCAATGGCCTTGGCCGATAAAGGACATCCCTTTGCCTTGGCCGATTTAGACGTCGTAGACCCGTATTTTCGCTCACGCGAATGCCGGGATATGATAGAAGAACGGGGCGGCCGGCTCATAGCCAGCTCGCAGATGCATGTCGACGCCGACCTGCCGTCTATGCCGCCCGATGTATTTGCTTTGTTTGATAATCCTGAGTTATATGGGATTTTAGATATTGGCGGCGACCCGTCGGGAGCCAGAGTGCTGGCCCGCTATCGTCATGATCTTCAGCGATGCGGAGCCCGCGTGCTGTGCGTCGTCAATGCCAATCGGCCCTTATCGGATACGGCAGAAAAAGCCGAACGATATGTACGGGCCATTGAACAGTCGTCGGGCTTGAAAATCGATGGCCTGATCAACAATACGCACTGCTGCCAGCTGACAGATGTTGAAGACGTCGTTGCCGGCGCGAAGATGGCCCAGGAAGTATCGGTATTAACCGGAATCCCCGTAGTCTGCCACGCTGTCCCCCTACATTTGGCAGATCGGGTTTCGGATTTAGTATATCCTGTATTCCCTATGCAGTTGTACATGAAGAAACCTTGGGAATGACACCCGCAAAGAAAGGAGACGTAACACCTATGGCAATGCATTTGACTTTCAGAAAAGAGCGTTGTAAAGGATGCGGTTTGTGCATCACCGTATGTCCCAAACAGATTCTGGCCTTAGAAGACGGCACGAATATTAAGGGCTACCGGCCGGCACACTGCACGGATGAATCGCTCTGCATCGGCTGCGCAAGCTGCGCAAGAATTTGCCCGGATTCGATCATTACTATTGAAAAGGACTAACAAAGAGGAGTGTGAACTGTTCCATGAAAAGAGAAATTTGGAAGGGCAGTGAAGCTATAGCTGAAGCCGCAATTCGCGCAGGATGTCGCGGTTTCTTCGGATATCCCATTACCCCGCAGAATGAAATCCCTGAATATATGTCGCTGAGAATGCCTCAGGTTGGCGGCGTGTTCGTACAAGCTGAATCGGAAGTAGCGGCTATTAACATGGTATACGGCGCAGCCGGTTCCGGCGTTCGCGCTATGACGTCCTCGTCGTCTCCGGGCGTCAGCCTGAAACAGGAAGGCATCAGCTACGCCGCAGGCGCACAGCTGCCGGCGGTTATCGTCAACGTCATGCGCGGCGGCCCGGGCCTCGGCTCCATCCAGCCGTCCCAGGCAGACTATTTCCAGGCGACCCGCGGCGGCGGCAACGGCGACTATCGTACGCCGGTCCTGGCTCCGGCCAACCTGCAGGAAGCCGTTGACCTGGTACAGGAAGCCTTCGATATTGCCGATCAGTACCGCACGCCTGTCGTCGTCCTGGCAGACGGCCTTATCGGCCAGATGATGGAACCGATCGTATGGAAAGAACACAAACAGCGTCCCCTGCCGCCGAAGGACTGGGCTTCGAGCGGACGCGGCGACCGTGACCACAACAACTTCATCAACTCCCTGCTCATCGACGCCCCGTCGTGCGAAAAGCACAACGAAGAGCTGCTGAAGATTTACGCAGAAATCGAAAAGAACGAAGTACGCTGGGAAGAAATCATGCTGGAAGACGCAGAGCTGGTCTTCACGGCCTATGGCACGCCGGCCCGTATTGCCATTACCGTTGCGGAAAACCTGCGTAAGAAAGGCATCAAAGCCGGCGTATTCCGCCCGATTACGCTGTGGCCGTTCCCGTATGCCCGCCTGAGAGAAATTGCAGAACAGGCATCGGTTAAGGTATTCCTGGACGTAGAAATGAGCGCCGGCCAGATGGTCGAAGACGTCAAGCTTGCCGTCGGCGACCGGAAACCGATCGATTTCTATGGCCGGTTGGGCGGCATGATCCCGACCGTTTCGGAAATCGAAGCCAAGGCAGAAGCAGTCATGGGGGAGGTAAAATAATATGAAGACTATATATGCAAAGTCCAAAGGCTTGCAGGATACCGAATTACATTACTGCCCCGGCTGCAGCCACGGTATCGTGCATAAATTAATCGCAGAAACGCTGGAAGAAATGGATGCAATCAAGACGGCCATCGGCGTATGCCCCGTAGGCTGCTCCGTATTCGCCGGCAACTACTTTGCCTGCGATATGCTGGAAGCCGCTCACGGCCGTGCGCCTGCCGTAGCGACGGGCGTAAAACGCACCCATCCGAACGTCCCCGTCTTCACCTATCAGGGCGACGGCGACCTGGCATCCATCGGCGCGGCAGAAATCGTACACGCTGCCATGCGCGGTGAAAAATTCACGACGATCTTCATCAACAACGCAATCTACGGCATGACGGGCGGCCAGATGGCTCCGACGACCCTGATTGGCCAGCGCGCTACGACGGCTCCCTTGGGCCGTACGGTAGAACAGGCGGGCAAACCGATGCGCGTAGCAGAAATGCTGTCGACATTGGATGGCCTCGTCTATGCAGAACGCGTCTGCGTTGTCGATATTCCACACTTGATGAAAGCGAAAAAGGCGATCAAGAAAGCCTTCGAACGTCAGATGAACGGCGACGGATTTACCTTTATCGAAGTATTAGCCGCCTGCCCGACGAACTGGGGTATGGATATTCATGAAGCAAACAAGTGGCTCATGGAAAATATGGCTACGTACTATCCTCTTGGCGTAATTAAAGATGCGGAGGTGCAATAATATGAAACACGAAGTCATCCTCTCCGGTTTTGGCGGCCAGGGCGTCATGTCCATCGGTAAAAACCTGGTAGAAGCAGGGGTAGAAGAAGATCTGCAGGTTTCATGGGTGCCCTCGTACGGCCCAGAAATGCGCGGCGGCACGGCGAACTGTACGGTTATTTTGAGCGATGAACGCATTGGTTCCCCGCTGGTAGAATATCCGTCGGAAGTCGTGGTCATGAACCGCGCGGCATTGGCAAAATTCGGCCCGCACGTACAAAAAGGCGGCATTATGTTCATCAACAGCAGCATTGTGCCGGACAAGGTAGACCGTGACGACGTCAAGGTATACTATGTACCGTGCGACGACATTGCCCGCGAACTGGGCAATCCCAAGGTCAGCAACATGGTTATGCTCGGCGCATACGTAGCAGCTACGAAGGTGCTGAAAGTAGAAACAATCGAAAACATGATTCATGAAATGTTCACGGGCAAGAAAGCCAAACTCGTTCCGCTGAACATGGAAGCCTTGAAACGCGGTATTGCCTGCGTAGAAGGATAAAGGAAACTCCGATTATAATTACATAGCGGAAAACCTTTTTGCGGGTTTCTAATAACAGGAAAATCCCGGTACTGTTTGCATAGCAGCACCGGGATTTTCTTTTTTCTGATTAATGAGAGATATACCTGTTGAGAAGTTTGATTGTCGGTTTGATCTTTATCATCGGCATCACTATTTTGAAAGGATTTGTCGATACGGTTACGGCCATCAGCCAGTTTGATCCTATTTGGGAATGAAAAAACAGGGCAGCGGCTGTGCGTCGCTGTCCTGTTTTGCTGCGGGATGTTATTCTTTGATTTGCCGCGCCTGTGATTGGGCGATGGCTGCGATTTCTTCAGCCGGAATGCCTGTAATTTGGGAAATGGTTTCATAAGGAAAGCCTTTTTGGAGCATGGACAGGACGATGCGATGCCGCTCTTGTTCCTGTCCTTCTTTTCGTCCTTCTTCCAAGCCTTCTTCGCGGCCCTTTTCGATGTTGTACATCATGGAAATGTAGTCGCGCCGCGCTTTTTCTTGAATTTCGTATTTACGGCGCAGCTTTTCATCCTGAGTAAAATGCATTTCGCAGTTCATCGCTTCTTTGATGGCCGGTTCGCTCATGGCTAACACCTCCCGTTGTTCGTCGCTGCATTGATGAGAAAAGTAAGCGATCCATTGTTCAGACTTGCGCAATTTTCGAATGTCTCCGATGCGTATTTTTTCCAGCTCGATAAAATGCATTTCCAAATCGCCGATGAGGATGTCGTGGGTTTCATCGTTGTGTACGTGGTAGGAGTGATGACACGTCGTATACTGCTCAAAGGCGTTAAAGTCCATCAAGTTGATGGAAATGGCCGGCATCAGGCTGCGGTAGGGCGCGCCTTTATGAAGTGCGCCGCTGTATATTCTTGCCCAGTAGTATAAGGAACGGCGGGCCATATCGGGGTCTTTGCAGACCTGCACTTCGATATTGACCTGAGAGCCGTCGTTCATTCGGGCCCGTATGTCGAGGACAGACACCTTGCCGGATTCGGTGATGGGCGTCATTTCTTTATCCAGAAACTCTAAATCGGTAAACAGGTCGTTTCCCGTTCGGTTTAAGATGCCGTTGATAAAGCTCAGGGTCAGCGATTTTTTCTTCTCATCGCCGAGGAGATATTTGAAAAATACGTCGTTGAGTCTGTTGAGTTCTCGCGTCATGGGACCTCCTTAAACATATTGTATCACGGTTTTTTTATTCCATATAGAGGCGCGGCCTTTCTCATATAGCATAAGAATCTATAGGCGGGCCGATAAAAAAAGCCCCGCGGCGTCCTGGCGGGGCAGGATATTTCGCGGGGCTAGAAAAGCCGAATGGTGTTTACGGTCGCGCGTCAAAACCAGACGGCTTTGTCTAAGGCTTTGACCTGGCCGGTCGTTACGGTATGGACTTCGGGAATGGCGTCCATGTCGGTGAAGATGCACAGGCAGGCGTCAGACGGGGCGTTCTGCTTGATGAATTCGTCGTCGAATTCCATGAGCTTGTCGCCTTGCTTGACTTCCTGTCCGTCTTCCACGAAGACCGTAAAGCCCTGGCCGTTTAATTTGACCGTATCGATGCCGATGTGGAGAAGGTATTCGACTCCGTCGGCTGTGGTCATGCCGATGGCGTGCTTCGTGTCGAAGACGAAGGTGACTTCGCCGTCGGCCGGAGCATAGACCGTGTTTTCCGTCGGATAGACGAAGAATCCGTCGCCGGTCATCTTGCCGGCAAAGGCTTCGTCGGGAGCGTCGGTAATGGGATGCAGCTCACCTGTAAAGGGCGAGTTGAAGTACGTTTTTTCAGCCGGATTTTCTGGATTTGCCGGAGCGGCTTCGGGAGCTTCCTCCGTGGCGGTTATTGTCTGTGGTTCCGGCGCCTGCATAGGCGCTTCTTCTTCCGCCTCGACGTCCGGCGCCGTTTCGAGATATGTTTCCAGATTGGCTTTGATGACGGCGACCTGCGGGCCGTATACGACCTGTACGCCCGTCCCTTTTTTGATGACGCCGACGGCTCCTGTCGCTTTCAGGAGGGCGTCGTTGACGAGGGACGAATCGGCGACGGAGCAGCGGAGCCGCGTAGCGCAGCAGTCTACGGCGGTGATATTTTTCTTGCTGCCCAGGGCGCGGGCGATGGTCTGGCTCAGGGCGTCGACGACGGGAGCTCCGTCGGAGTCGCCGCCTTTAGCCGCCGCTTTGCGGGCATTGACGTCGGCCTTGGTGAACAGCTTCGTTTCCGTGTCGTCGTCTTCGCGGCCCGGCGTCTTAAAGTCGAATTTCTTGATGAGGAAGGTGAAGATGAAATAGTACAGGAAGAAATAGACGACGCCTACGGGGATGATGTACATCCAGTTCGTCTTATCCTCGCCCTGGAGAATACCGAAGATAAACAGGTCGAGGAGGCCGCCGGAGAAGGTCAGGCCTACGGCGATATTCAGCATGTGGGCGATCATGTAGGCTGCGCCGGCCAAGATGACCTGCACGTAAAACAGCAGGGGCGCAACGAAGAGGAAGGAAAATTCAATAGGTTCCGTAATCCCCGTGAGCATAGATGTCAGGGCTGCTGACAGCAGGAGGCCGCCGGCTACCTTTTTCTTTTCCGGCTTTGCCGTGCGGTACATCGCCAGGGCCGCGCCGGGAAGGCCGAAGATCATGAATATGAATTCGCCGGAGAAATACCGCGTCGCGTCGGCGCTGAAATGGGTGACATTCGGCGACGCCAGCTGGGCGAAGAAGATATTCTGGCCGCCCTGGACGAGGTTGCCGTCAATCATCATAGAACCGCCGACGCCGGTTTGCCAGAAGGGCAGATAGAAGACGTGGTGCAGGCCGAAGGGAATGAGGGCCCGCTTGATGATGCCGAAAATCAGGGTGCCGATATAGCCCGTGCCGGTGACGAGGCCGCCGAGGGCGAAGATGCCGTTTTGTACGACAGGCCATACGAAGCACATGGCGATGCCGACGAACATGTAGACGACGGTGGAAACAATCGGGATGAAGCGGGAGCCGCCGAAGAAGGACAAGGCGTTGGGCAGGACGATTTTATGATAGCGGTTGTGGAGCCAGGCGACGCCCAGGCCGACGATGATGCCGCCGAATACGCCTTCCTGCAGGGACAAGATGCCGCAGACATCGGCAATCGTACCTTCGAGAACGCTGTCGGCAATAGAGCCGTCCGGCAGGATTTGTCCCGACAATTTCAATACGGCGTTCGTAGAGGCGTGCATGACAAAGAAGGAAATCATAGCCGCTAAGGCTGCGACTTCCTTTTCTTGCTTCGCCATGCCGATGGCGACGCCGACGGCAAAGATGATCGGCAGGTTGCCGAAGATGACGTTGCCGGCGCTGCTCATGACGGTGAGCAGCGAGTGCAGGAGCGTGCCGTCGCCGAGGGCGCCTTCCAGGCCGTAGGTCTGAATGGTCGTCGCGTTCGTGAAGGACGCGCCGATGCCGAGGAGCAGACCGGCAATAGGCAGGATGGCGACCGGCAGCATGAAGCTTCGGCCGATGGCCTGCAGCACGCTGAAAACTTGGTCTTTCATACGGATTCCTCCTTGGAATAGGGATATAAAAAATGACAGAAATATCTACGCGGCCGTGTGGCTGCGAGGATGACAATATCGTGTTTATTGTATCATATTCCATGAAACATTTTCTATATGGTGAAGAGATTTCGGCATAAGAAAACAGCAGCGACTCTGCGGGAATCGCTGCTGTTTTCTTTTTATATGTTAGAGAGGTATGAATGAACTTGAAAAGAGATGGTTATGCCTGCGCGGCGGCCTGGCCCAGTGCGGCGCATTCTTCGGCGTTATCCGGCGTTTCATTGACGATGGCCGTGCCGATGACGACAGCGCCGGCGTCTTCCGTGCGCTGCTTCCACACGTCCATCCATTCGCCCGTGCCCCAGCCGTAAGAGCCGAACAGGCCTACTTTTTTACCCTTTAATTTTGGCAGAAGCTCTGCGAAGAAGGGCTCGACGATCGTTTCTTCCAGCACTTCCGCGCCCATAGCCGGGCAGCCCAGCAAAATAACGTCCTTCGATGCAACGGCATCTACACTTGTATCTTCGAAACGAACCGATTCTACATCGGCGCCGGCAGCTTTGACGGCTGCTTCGATTTCCTGCGCCATGGCTTCTGTGTTGCCAGTGCCGCTCCAATATACGATTTCTACCATTATAAATTCCTCCTTATGCTACGATGAGTGATTCTAACGTTGTCCCAACGGCAAATCTGTTTATGTAGTCTTCCCGGCAGCAGCTGAACATTCGGAATATACGGGACGCTTCGTCGGCGTCGCCGTAGACCTTCCAGTCGCCGCAGATTTTGGCGTGGTTCCCCTTGTGGGTAATGAAGCCGCATACATCTTCTAAGGGATATCCGAGAAAGATCCCGGACTCATGGGGGAAGCAGCCGCCTTCGCGGAACCGGTCGGCCAGATGGTCCAGCATGCGCTCCAGGGCGTCGCCGGCAGCATAGCCATACTGCGTTAAAAAGGCCATGACAGCCTGATCCTGCACATAGGATGCGACCATTGCCGGTCTGTATACATATAACAAGGTGCGTTTGGGACAGGCGTATAATATGCGGAAATGAAGTCCTTTTGCGTTATACATATGATTGTATTTATCAATTAATTTTTCGTAATCTGTTCGAGATTCCAAGCGGGGGAGGCAGAGAAGCGAGCCCATCTTTAATCCCGCTAAGGTAGGCGAACAGTGATTGACTAATACAGCATCTATATTCATGTGCATCCTCCGTTTCGTCGTTTGATGGCTATATCATACCAATAATGAAAGTAAATGTCAATATATAAATGATATAATTTTTCAATATTAAATAATGTCGATGATGACTGATAGCTATCTGCGCTGCGAGAGTATATAATAAAGTAAAGCGCAGCGCCTGCGCTGGAAGGAGGAATTCGAATGACACAGGAAACGACGGCCGTCGACACGAGCTGGTGCTTCGGCTGCGGAAAAGAGAATCCCATCGGGTTAAAATTAGATATGAAAGAGATCGACGGCGTGTGGACAGCCTACTTTACGCCGAAGAAAGAGCACGAAAGCTACGGCGACCGCATGCATGGCGGGCTGACGAGCACCTTGTTGGACGAGGTCATGGGCGACTGCGTATTCCGTAAGGCCGGTAAACCTGCGTATACGGCAAAGCTGGAAATCCGCTTCCGCAGCGCTGTGCGCATCGGCGAAACGGTCAAGGTCGAGGGCTGGATTACATCGCGCCGGGGCCGGCTGGTCACGGCGGAAGGGCGCGTCGTCCATGAAGACGGCTCTGTCGCCGCCGAAAGCTCGGCGAAGATGATGCTGGCGAAATAAGCGCGTCAGAAAGGAGCCGCCTATGCTTGTCAATTCCTTTGAAACCTATCCTATACCCTGGACGTCGGCAGTACGGCCTGCGCCTGGCTGTGACTGCTCCTGCTGACGACGACGAACTGGCCGAGGGGCTGCGGCGGCTGAAAGCCATGCTGGACGATTGGCGGCCATAATTGTGTGCCACACAATTTTCTCATTGTATGGAAAATTCTCCTATGCTATGATGAATCTGTAAAGAATATACAGACGACGCAAAGGAGGGCTATACGATGAAATGTTATGTTGTCGACGCCTTTACGAAAGAGGTGTTTAAGGGAAATCCGGCGGCAGTCTGCGTCCTCGATTCGTGGATATCGGACGAACTTATGCAGCGCATCGCCATGGAAAACAACCTGTCCGAGACGGCCTTTACGGTCAAGGAAGGCGACGCCTACCGCCTGCGCTGGTTTACGCCGGGCGGCGAAATCGACCTGTGCGGCCACGCTACGCTGGCGACGTCCTACGTGCTGGCTCATTTCGTCGCGCCGGAAGAACAGGTATTCCGCTTTCAGACGATGAGCGGCGAATTGGTCGTCTCACGGGACGGCGAACGGCTGTCCATGGACTTTCCGGCTTATGAGATGAAGGAAATCCCCGTGACGGACGCCATGACGGCGGTCATCGGCGCGCGGCCTGCGGCGGCGTATATGGGACGGGACTTGGTCTGCGTCCTGCCGGCAGAAGACGACGTGCGGCAGGCGAAGCCCGATATGGAAGAGATGAAATCCTTAGACGGCCTGCTGCTGCACATTACGGCCCAAGGGACGGACTACGACTGCGTGAGCCGCAGCTTTGCGCCGAAGCTCAACGTTGCCGAAGACCCGGTCTGCGGCTCCGGCCACTGCCACATCGTGCCTATCTGGGCCAAGGCGCTGGGAAAAGACCATATCAAGGCTTATCAGGCGTCGAAACGAGGCGGTGAACTGTACTGCAAACTCGACGGCAGCCGCGTGACCTTGGCGGGATACGCCTGCCTGTATTCCGTTGCGGAGCTGCACGTATAAATTAGGGGGATACAGGGACGCTGACGTACAGGATATACCATACCAGCAATGCCAGTAAGTATGCGCATTTCCGGTATGGTTCTTTTTTTAGAAGTATGTAAAAAGTCCTGTATTAAGGGGGTGCGTAGGTTGCTAGTTGAGGACGTTTGTGCTATCCTAAAGTCATAAAGTATAGTATCATGAATACTTTATCAAAAATTTTTTTGAAAGGGGGGATACATATGAGACGTACGGAACTACGAAAGAAAGTGTTGTATGCGCTGGCTGTAGCGAGCGTAGCTACATTTGTTCACGGGGGGGGGGTGCCGACATACGCAGCAACGCTTAACGGACATGAAATAGCGGATGGCGTCGTAGAAGATCAAGATGTATTTGACGCTGGTAGCGGAAAGTTTGTTATTGGACAGGGAAACGTCAATATTCAAACAGATGCTAATGTCAACATTATTCTTGATAAATATCAAGATAATGGCGGCGGATTAGACGGATTACGAGACGCTGTAGCGCCGACAAAACCAGGCGATGTTCCCTTAGTAGGCGTTGTCGGCGGCGAAGGTCAGTTGGATAATGGATTTACTGGACTTTTAGGAAATCAGATTGTCGGAACGTTTCTTCCGACGGATATAAAGCCCATTATTGAAAAAGTTCAACATATTGATACAACCGGAGAAAAAAATGAAGTAGTGTTTGATGATGGAACGACTGTTGTTATTGGCAGTCATGAACATTCTCCTGTAGTCATCGGTGCTATCGGTGGCGATTTATCGGTAAATACTGGTCTTCAGGCAAGTTTATTGAATGGAAATTGGGGTCAGTATAACGGCGTAGCTACGACTATAGATAGAACTGGCGACGTAAACATGTTCCTCAACAATGGCAATGTATTGGGCGGAGTTGGTGCAAGTACTGCTGTAACGGTAGGCAATATTAGTGCGAAGGATAAAGATAATGATGGCGTTCTTCTTAATGCGGTTTTCAATGGGAATACGGCTACGACAATTCATGGTAATGTCAATGTCGGCGTATCCAATGGCGCAAACGTTGCTGGATTTGCTACAGGCGGCTTAGCGGCGGCTCTTGGTGGTACGGCTATATCTACCGTTAATGGCGATACACTGCTTAATATCAATTCGGATGTGAATTTGTTAAATGCGACAGACGGTGTTACCAGTGGTATTTCTGGCGGCGGTGCGGCTATTTCTACCTTGGGAGGAACGGCAACAAGTGAAGTTACTGGTTCCACTTCTATTGCCGTCAATAATGGATTAAGTATCGGGATTATCGGAGGCGGCGTAGCTGGTGCTGTTGATGCTACAGGAGCCGTAGAAGCAATCAAAGGCGGACAGATTGGCAATGACGATGGTTCTTCTGCATTCGGAATTTTGATTGATAATGGTATCAAGTTTGAACCTGATGAAAATGCGGATAATGTGTTTGTCCAAGTAAAAATTGATGATGCTATCGAAGGCGGCAGCGCTACGGCGACTACAGACGATACGAATATTAACTTGACAGGTAATACGACAGCAATCGGTGTTATCGGTGGCGGTGTGGCGGCAAGTACGCATACATATACTTGGAAAGGTGATGGTACTGCTGACGGTGAGCATGCTGTAAATGATGCCTATGGCAGCAGTAAAGCCACGGCTAATACTGGTAAAGCGACTATCGTTGTAAATCTTGACAGTCAAGCCCCTGATAACGTTGCGGCGAATATTGGCGGCGCATTGAGCAGTGTCATCGATGCAGTGAAAGATGGCAATTTAAATAATATCAACGCCGACGGCGTTGTAGGCCAAGGCGCGGCAATCGGCGTATTTGGCGGCGGTGTAGCCTTTGGTCACGGCAGCTATCGTTCGTTTATTGGCAGTGAAGACGTCGGGGCATACTCTGTTGCAAATAATGAAGACGGCGCTGATATTTACTTGCTGAATGGATATGCGGCCGGTGTATTCGGAGGCGGCGCAGCCGGGACGCTCAACAATGCTAAAGCAGAAACGAACACAGGCGTTGTCAATACGTATGTTGGCGAAAATATGAAAGCAGTGGGTATCTTCGGCGGTGGGTTTGCCCTGAGTATGGAAGGCGAAACTTCGGCTATTGATACGAACGGCACGAAAGGAACGTTAGCAAGCAGCAACGTAGAGCAGAATAATATCGTAGTAAACGGCGATGTCGACGGCATTTATGGCGGTGGCATGGCTATTGGCAATTCCAATCTGGGCCGCGGCGAAAATGTATCCGATGCGGCAACCCACGTTGGCACGACCAATATTACCGTGAATAAAGGAACTGTTGATAGGCTGCAGCTCATCAGCATTATGCAGGCCAGCAAAAACGATAATACCGACGGTGCTCCAGGGTGGAATCATTTGGGCATGAACGCCAGCATGGCTATGGCTGACTTGAAGGGTATTACCGATGAAACGTCTATTGCCGCCGGCGGTATGGGTATGGGCATGACCGGCTCTGATACGGTTGACGTAGCGAATGTGACGATTAACGGCGGTACTATTACGAAAGATATTTTAGGCGGCGGGATTGCTGTCGACAACATGCGGGACGGTAGCGGCGCTCATGTCGGTACTAGCACAATTACCTTAAATGGCGGTACTGTTGGAGGCAGCGTATATGCCGGCGGTGCTATTAACGGCACGACTCCGTCAGCAGTGGATACGTCAGCCAAGTGGGGCGAACATGATGTTGAAGGCCACAAAGGGTATAATACAGATGCTACTTCGTCTACTGTAGGTGAAGCAACAGTCGTATTAAACGGCACGGCTGTAACCGGCGAAATTTCTGGTCAAGGGTATGAAATGACTACGAAGTATAATCCTGCTGATGATAATGACTTTAATCCGTTTGATAATAATAAAGAAAATCCACAGTATGAAGCTACATATGAAAAGAGCGCTTATAATAGCGTTACAAACAGTACGCTAGTACTCGCTGGCGACAATACGCTTTCAGCACTAGATAACACGGATAAGAAATATACGAGCGACAGTAAAATCCATGATTTCGACAACATCAACGTTGAAGCAAACAGCGTGACAAAGCTGGACGGCAAGCTGAAAGCTGATCAAACGGCGCTCATTGACGGCGGTACAGTAACTGTCGCCGACTCGGCTATTTTGGATGTCAGCGAATTACAGGTTTCCGACGGCACGTACAACGTAGCGCAGAATTACGAAACCGGCAGTACCTTCTGGACGAATGAAGATTTGCAGTACGACCGTTTTACGAATTATGCTGAAACTGTATTTGGCGACGCGACATACGGCGTGAAATTCAGCGAACTGACTGATGAAAACAAGGATGCCGCTGCTAATGAATTGGCTGATTTCCTCGATGCCGGAGCGATTAAACCGCTTATCGACCAAGGCTATGCTGTCGGCTGGGATAATGTCGACGCCGGCGCATATGAATATTTCCATGACTGGAACGATAACGCGCCTGTTATGAACGCCGCCTTCGGCTGCGGCATGATGATTGGCGAAGACAGCGCCGTGACGGGCAATACGGTTTCCGTCGCCCGCGACGTAGCCGACGAAGTATCTCAGCATTTGTCCTTTACGGAAGATTTCGTCCAAGACCATGATTCTATCTATGGCGACGACAATATTTGGGCTAAATACATTCACAACAAGTTTGAAACGGACGGCATGAGCAGCAGCTTCGGCGGCATTACGGCTGATAACGATTACAACGGCGTCATCGTTGGCTACGATTTCAACCAGAGCGGCAAGCTCCAAAGCGGCGTAGCCATCCACTACGGCCACGGCGACGGCACGGGCAGCTTCACGCGCAATGATTACGACGCATGGGGCGTTTCCCTGTACGGCGCGTTGAAGGATGAAGAAGCGGGAACGAACCTCATGGCCGACATCGGCTACACCAAGACGAGCAACGATATTACGGGCACCATCGCCGGCAAAGACCTGACGGCGGACCGCGATCTCACGGCATGGACCATCGGCATCCGCGGCGAAAAGGAATTTGTCTCCGGCAGAAATCAGATCGTACCGTATGTCGGACTCCGCTACATGAACGTCGACCCGTCGTCGTACACGTCGTATTACAACGGCAAGAAGGCCTTTGAATACGACGCCGACAAGCAGGATATCTGGATGGTTCCGCTGGGCGTCAGCTTCCGCAACGAAACGAAGACCGGCAGCGGCTGGCGCATCACGCCGAAGCTGGACGTAGCGTACATCTGGGCCTTCGGCGATACGGACAATGAAGTGGACGTCAACATGGCCGGCGCATCGGCTCCGCTGTACTACACGGTTATGGACGACGGCAGCTGGCTGGCATCTCTGGGTGTTGATGCGTCCCACGGCGCATGGACCTTCGGCGCAGGCTACGCGTACCAGAAGGGCGACGACACGAAGAACAACAAATGGTATGTCAACGCTGGCTTTGCCTTCTAATTTCATCTCTTTGCATTATGAAACAGCGTCTTTTTCGGAAGGCGCTGTTTTTATGTTGTGTATGTGTTTTTAGTATGCTATGATGAAGACAGCGCATATGATGGAGCGAAATAGAACATGTCAGGAGGAATAGACATGGATAGAACGGATATGATGCACGTTATGTATGATAAGAAGGGGCCGGCCGTCGCCAAGCGCTTTGCCGCCCGGGGCTTTGAGGCCGTGTATTGCCCGACGAAGGAAGCGGCTCTGCAGACGGCCTTGTCCTATATTCCGGCGGATCACGTCGTGTCGTGGGGCGGATCGGCGTCCATCGACGATATCGGACTGCGGCCCTACGTGCTGGCGCATTACGCCGTCATCGACAGGGATAGGGCCAAGACGCCGGAAGAACGGGTGGAACTCATGCGCCGGGCCTTGCTGTGCGACACCTTCCTCATGGGGACGAATGCCGCCGTAGAGGACGGCCAGCTCATCAACATCGACGGCAACGGCAACCGCGTCGCCGCCTTATCCTACGGGCCGAAGCAGGTCCTTGTCATCGTCGGCATGAATAAGGTCTGTCCCACTGTCGAGTCGGCCATGGCCCGAGCCCGCTCGACGGCGGCGCCGATCAACATCAACCGCTTTGCCGGCTCGGACACGCCGTGCTACAAGACGGGCATGTGCGCCCACTGCGCGACGACGAACAGCGTCTGCGCCCAGCTGCTGCGCACGCGCATCTGCCGCCCTGCCGGCCGCATCAAGGTCATCTTGGTCGGCGAAAATTTAGGATATTAATCGTATAGGGGGAATTGCACTATGGAAATGAAATTATTTGACAACTGGAAGGATATTCCGACGATTCATCTGGACCTCATGGACCGCAAGATTTTTACGGGCAAGAACGTCATGCTCGTGCGCAATGAAGTGCATCCGAAGACGACGATGCCGGCTCACAGCCATCGGCACGAACAGCTGCTGTACGTAGAGTCGGGAGCCTGCGACGTCATTACAGACGGCCAGGTACAGCACCTAGAAGCCGGCGGCGTAGCCTGGTTTCCGTCCAATGCGGAACACAGCGTCGTCAATACGGAAGATGTACCCCTCGTCGTTTTCGATATTTTCACGCCGATCCGCGAAGATTTCCTGAAATAAGAAACGCATATAAAAAAGACGGTACTGTGATGTGACCCCAAAAAGTTAGACTTTAGTAACGAGGTAGTTTTTGCTATCTCGTTACTTTTTTATGCAGCGGACAGGGACAACCTGTATTGGACAGGACTCTTCCAGCCAAGTTTTTCTTTGATTCGTTGTTCGTTATAGTATTTGATATACTGTTCGATGGCTGATTTCAATTCTTCGTAACTATAGTACACGACACCATAGTACATTTCTTGTTTCAGTAGGCCGAAAAAGTTTTCCATTACAGCATTATCCAGACAGGTGCCTTTCCGGGACATACTTTGAAAAATCCGCTCTTGCTTGAGCTTACGGACGTACGCCTTCATTTGGTATGCCCAACCCTGGTCGGAATGGAAGGTTCGGCGATAGGGGCAATCCGCCGTGATGC
>NZ_NFIY01000030.1:0-14213 GCF_002163455.1 Megasphaera sp. An286
GCTTCGAAGTTCACACCATGCTCTGCTCCTGGCCTATCTGGAAGTTCGGCACGGCAGAACAGAAGGAAAAATATTTGAAACCCCTGGCAGAAGGCACGAAGCTCGGCGCTTTCGGCTTGACGGAACCCAACGCCGGCACGGACGCCCTCAACGGTTCCTCCACGGCTGTTAAGGAAGGCGACTACTACATCCTCAACGGATCCAAGGTCTTCAACACCAACGGCGGCGAAGCCGACGTAACCATCGTATTCGCAGCTACGGACAAATCCAAGGGCGCGAAGGGCATGAGCGCGTTCATCGTCGAAAAAGGCATGGAAGGCTTCACCTACGGCAAACAGGAAGTGAAAATGGGTATCCGCGCTTCCGTACAGCGTGAACTCGTATTCCAGAACGTCAAAGTTCCGGCAGCCAACCTCCTCGGCAAAGAAGGCGAAGGCTTCAAGATCGCGATGATGACCCTCGACGGCGGCCGCGTAGGCGTCGGCGCACAGGCTCTGGGCATCGCTGAAGGCGCATACAACGAAGCTGTGAAATACGCGAAAGAACGCGTTCAGTTCGGAAAACCCATCGCTACGAAGCAGGCTATCGCCTTCATGCTCGCTGACATGAAGCTCAAGATCGAAACGGCTCGCCTCGCCGTATACAAAGCAGCCTGGAAGATGGGCCAGCCCGACGTGAAGTCCTACTCCATGGACGCGGCTATTGCTAAGAAATACGCTTCCGACATCGCGATGCAGGTTACGACGGACGCTGTACAGGTCTTCGGCGGCTACGGTTTCACCCGCGAATACCCCGTAGAACGGTACATGCGCGACGCTAAGATCACTCAGATCTACGAAGGCACGAACCAGGTACAGCAGATGATTATTTCCGGCGCTATCCTGAAATAATTCGGCAGGACCTCTTTAGAAATACGCATTCACATAGTAGAGTACGAAAACGCTTATAGAAAAATCGCTTGTAAAAAAGGAGCCGCAGTTTCGCTTGCTGCGGCTCCTTTTATCATATACGGGGAATTGTGGCGGATAGGCTATTGCAGAAAGACTCTCCAAAGGCCGATGATCAAGAATATCATGACGATGATAAAGCTGACGACCCGGGTCTTGGAGAAAATTTTCGGATTGTTCTGCATGTTTTTCGGCGGCGCCGGCGGCGGGACGATTTGCTTCGTGCCGCAGATGGGGCACATGAGGACGCCGTCGCGCAGCTCTGTGCCGCAGGTAGGACAAATCACGGTATCATCTCCTATTTCTATATATCACTATTACTATAGGGGGATAGGCGGAGGCTGTCAAGAGGCGGGCCGGCGGAATGTATTCTCCCCTAAATTGATATACATTTCCCTCGTTTTTTGCTATAATAAATAAAACACGTGCTCCAGAAGGACTTCTGATGGAAAACGTCATAGGCATGCAGCCGTACTTATCTGCAAAGAAGAAATTCTGCGCAGGCGAGGCGAAAGCACGTATACTTGGAAGCTACGAGGCTCTGTGTTTTCGCACAGAGTCTTTTTGTTCATAAAAAAGGAGGAAGACTATGGAAACAAGATTAGCCCTTATCGGAATCATCGTAGGCAAGCGGGACGAGACGACGAAGCTCAACGAGCTCCTTCACGAATACGGCGAGTATATCGTCGGCCGCATGGGCGTTCCGTACAAGGATAAGGATATCAACGTCATCAGCATTATTATCGACGCGCCGCAGGATACGATCAGCGCCCTGTCGGGAAAGCTCGGCATGCTTCCTAACGTGAGCACGAAGACCATCTATCCGCCGCTGCCGCAGTAGAGGTGAGACCATGCTGAAACTTGCGATTTACGGCAAAGGCGGCATCGGCAAGTCGACCATGACCAGCAACCTGGCGGCGGCCTTCGCCTATTTGGGAAAGAAAGTCATACAAATCGGCTGCGACCCCAAGGCCGATTCGACGCTGAACCTGCTGGGCGGCAAGCTGCTCGAGCCGGTCATGAATTACCTGCGCGAGCACGACGACGACCCGCAGACCATCGAAGAGATTTCCCGCGTCGGCTACGGCGGCGTCCTGTGTATCGAGACGGGCGGCCCGACGCCGGGCTTAGGCTGCGCCGGCCGGGGCATCATCGCCACCTTTGACTTGTTGGAAGACATGGGATTGTTTGAACAGTACGAGCCTGACGTCGTATTGTACGACGTGCTGGGCGACGTCGTCTGCGGCGGCTTCGCCGCGCCGATCCGCGAGGGCTACGCCGATCAGGTCCTCATCGTCACGTCGGGTGAAAAGATGGCCCTCTATGCGGCGAACAACATCAACACGGCCGTCAAGAATTTCGCCGACCGCAGCTATGCAAAGGTCAAGGGCATCATCCTGAACCGCCGCAACGTGCCGGGAGAAGAAGAAAAGGTCCGGGCCTTCGCGGCGGAACGGGGCCTGGCAATCGTCGGCGATATTCCCCGCAGCGACGACATAAACCGCTTTGAGGAAGAAGGCAAGACCGTCGTCGAGGGCAATCCGGAGCTGCCCATCAGCCAGGTGTTCATCCAGCTGGCGCAGACATTATGGAAAGACAAGGATACTGCAATATGACACAACGAAAACCCTATGCGATTACTGTCAGGGAGCTGGCCCGGCGGGGCCGCGGCGATATTCCGTCGGACCTCGTGTCGTCGGCTCACCTCATTTACAATTCGCCGGCGGCACTGGCCTTTAACTCTCCTGGAGCCCAGGGCTTCGGCGTCAAGCGGGCCGGCCTGGCCATTCCCGGCTCGGTCATGCTGCTCGTCGGCCCGGGATGCTGCGGCCGCAACACGACGATATTGAGCGAAATGGGCGGCTACAGCGACAGATTTTTCTACTACATCATGGATGAAACGGATATCGTGACGGGACGCCATCTGCGGAAAATTCCCCAGGCTGTGGCGGAGGTCGTCGAAGCCCTGCCGCAGGAGCCGACTGTCGTCATGATCTGCATGACCTGCGTCGACGCCCTGCTGGGCACCGACATGGAACGGGTGTGCCGCAAGGCCGAGGCTAAGGTGGGCCTGCCCGTCGTGCCCTGCTATATGTACGCCCTGACCCGCGAAGGCCGCAAGCCTCCTATGGTCGACGTGCGCCGGGCCATTTACTCCCTTCTCGAAAGGGACGACCGCGACAGCCGCACCGTCAATATATTGGGGCATTTTGCGCCGCTCCGCGATACGTGCGAGCTCTATGGCGTCCTGCGCCAGCTGGGCATTCGCCGGATAAACGAGATTTCCCGCTGCCGCGATTTCGCCGAATATAAGGCCATGTCCAAGGCCAATTTCAACGTCATCCTCCATCCCGAGGCGCGGCTGGCCGCCCAGGATATGGAAAAGCGGCTGGGCATTCCCAGCATCGAGCTGACGCGGCTGTACCAGATCGACAAGATTCGCAGCCAGTACCAGGCTTTTGCCGGCGCCTTAGGCGGGGCCGCAGACGATACGGTATGGTATGACGAAGCGGCGGCCGACGCGGCGGAAGCGGCGAAGCGGTACGGCGGTACGACTATCGCTGTCGGGGAAATGCAGAACGGCAACGCCTTTGAAATGGCTCTGGCCCTGACGCAGTACGGCTTTGCCGTCAAGGAGATTTACGCCAGCGTGTCGCCTTATGATTTCGCCTATATCCGCCGCTTGGAAGCGCTAAGCCCCGACACGGCGGTGTACTCTAATTTGTCGCCGTCGATGCTGTATTACGAAGGCGGGGACCATCCCGTCGACCTGACGATCGGCAAGGACGCCGCCTATTATCACGACGATGCGGCCCATGTCTTTTGGGACGAAGAGATTCAGCCCTTCGGATACGACGGGCTGCGGGAGCTGCTGCGCCAGATTTCGGCGGCATTGGAAGGGAGGACGGCCCGATGAAAGGTCTTTGGAAATATATATCGCCCTTCGCGCCGGACCAGTCCGGAGCGGCGGCGGTGATGTACGGATTGAACGGCATCGTCGTCATCTGCGACGCCGGCGGCTGCGCCGGCAATATCTGCGGCTTTGACGAGCCGCGCTGGTTCAGCGGCGGCAAGAGCGCCGTATTCAGCGCCGGCCTGCGCGATATGGACGCCATCCTGGGCCGGGACGACCGCCTGGTGGCGAAATTGGCCGACGCGGCCCGGCAAATCGACGCCTCCTTCGCCGCCATCGTCGGTACGCCCGTGCCGTCGGTCATCGGCACGGATTACCGGGCTTTGAAGCGCATGGCTGAGAAGGAACTGTCTATCCCAGTCGTCACGCTGGATACGACGGGCATGGAGCTGTACGACGCAGGCATTGAAAAAGCGTATGATACGCTGTTCAGGGCCTTTGCCGACTTGTCTATGCAGGCTGAAGACGGCATCGTCGGCGTCATCGGCGCCGTCCCCTTGGACCTCATGCATCCCTGCGACAGGGAAGGAATCGTCGGCGCCCTTCGGGAAGAGGGCTGGCGGCAGGTATGGCTGTACGATACCTTCGGCGAATTTGCCCAGGCCGGCAAGGTCAGCCGCAACATCGTCGTGTCGCCGTCGGGCCTTCGGAGTGCGAAGTACCTGAAAGAAACCTTCGGCACGCCCTACGAATTTCGTTATTTCGGTTTGGAATCGGTGCTGCCGGAGGGGCTCGACCTTTCCGGCGCGTCGGTCCTCGTCGTTCACCAGCAGACGGCGGCCAACGCCATGCGGGAGCTGGCGGAACGGCGGGGGGCGAAGGCCGTCACCGTCGCGTCGTGGTTTATGGAGCCCCAGGAATGCCGCCGCGAAGGAGACATCCTGCTGAAAGAAGAAGACGATTTCCGCAGCCTGGCCGATAACGACGCCTTTGATATCGTCATCGGCGACCTGTATTTTAAGAAAGCCCTGCCCCATTTCCGGGGCATCTATATAGATTTTCCCCATTTTGCCGTATCGGGGAGGGAATAAGCCATGAAGACGGAACGGATCTGCGTATTCGGCATCGTCCAAGGTGTAGGCTTCCGGCCCTTCGTAAGCCGTCTGGCGGCGAAGCACGGCCTGGGCGGCACGGTCTGCAATAAGGGCTCGTACGTAGAAATTATCGCTCAGGGAGAAGACGACGCCGTAGAGGCCTTTTGCCGTGACTTGCCAGAGCTGGCTCCGGAGCGGTCGGCCATCTTGAAAATCGACCGGTCGGCGGCGGAGCCAAAGCCCTATGGAGCCTTTGACATCGTGGAAAGCGCCAGAGAAGAAGGCCATATCTTCGTCTCTCCCGACATCGCTGTCTGCGATGCCTGCAAGGCCGAGCTCTTTGACCCGTCGGACCGGCGCTATCTTCATCCCTTTATCAACTGCACGGCCTGCGGGCCGCGCCTGACGATTCTCGACGCCATGCCCTACGACCGGGAGCGGACCAGCATGGGCGCCTTTCCCATGTGTCCGTCCTGTGAATACGAATACACACATGCTGAGACGCGGCGCTACGACGCCCAGCCGGTGTGCTGCAACGACTGCGGCCCCGAAGTGTATCTGCTGGGCCGGACGGAACGGCGCAGGGAGGCCATTACGGAAGCCCGGCGCATCATCGCCGGCGGCGGCATCGTCGCCGTCAAGGGCATCGGCGGCTTTCACCTGTGCTGCGACGCCGGAAATGCAGACGCCGTGCGCCGTTTGCGCCAGTCGAAACGCCGCCCCGTCAAGCCCCTGGCCGTCATGATGCGCGATATGGACGTCGTCCGGCGCGAATGCGTCGTCGAAGCCGGCGAAGAGGAGATACTGGACGGCTGTCAGAAGCCGATCCTGCTGCTGCGCAAAAAGGATGGCGGACGGCTGTGCCCGTCTATTGCGCCGGGCAATCCCAAGGTCGGCGTCATGCTTCCCTATGCGCCCCTGCAGCTCCTGCTGTTTACGTACGACGACGGCGTCGTCATGCCCGATTGCCTGGTCATGACCAGCGCCAACGAATCGGGAGCGCCGATTTGCCGGACCGATGACGACGCGAAAAAGGAATTGTCGTCCCTGTGCGACGCCGTATTGTCGCATAACCGCCGCATACGCCTGCGGGCCGACGATTCGGTCATGGACTTTTTCGATGGCGAACCGTATATGATACGCCGTTCCCGAGGCTACGCGCCCCTGCCCTTTTTCGTCGGCCCCGACGAGGGAAAGCAGGTGCTGGCTGTCGGCGGCGAACTGAAAAATACATTCTGCCTTGCCAAAGGCAATTTATATTACCTGTCGCCGTACATCGGCGATCTGAGCGATGCGCGGACCGTCGACGCCCTGCGCGAATCGGTGGAGCGCATGGAATCGCTCCTAGAAGCGACGCCGTCGGCCGTCGTCTGCGATACCCATCGGCAGTACAATTCCGTTGCCGTCGCTGAGGAATTGGGACTGCCGGTCCTGAAGGTACAGCACCATTACGCCCACGTCTTGTCGTGCATGGCCGAGAACAATTACCTCGAGCCGGTCATCGGCGTTTCCTTTGACGGCACGGGCTACGGCGGCGACGGCACGATTTGGGGCGGTGAAGTGCTCTTGGCCGATGTGGGCGGTTACAGCCGCTTTGCTTCCGTCGCGCCCTTCCATCATGTCGGCGGCGACGCGGCGTCCCGCGAGGGCTGGCGCATTGCCGTAAGCCTGCTGTACGACAATACGGGACGGAATAAGGAGCAAACGGCGGCTCTGGCTGAAAAGCTCCGTCTCTGCAGCCGGGAAGAATTGCAGGCCCAGTTTTTTCTGGCTGACAACGGTGTCAACACGGTCATGTCGACCAGCGCCGGCCGCCTCTTTGACGGCCTCAGCGCCGCCCTGGGCCTGTGCCGGCAGTCGACCTTTGAAGGACAGGGGGCCATGGCCCTCCAGTTTGCCGCTGAAGCGTGGGAGCAAACTCACGGAGAAGAGGCTGTCATCCCCGGCCCGTTGGAACGGCTTTCCGATCGATACGTCCTGGCGACGCAGCGCGTCTTCGACGGATGCGTCCAGTCGTATGTAAAGCACGGCGACGCCGGCAGGGAGGCCTATGCCTTTCATAGGGGATTAGCCGGCATGGTGCTGGCGGCGGCCCGGCAGGCTCGCGAAGAGACGGGACGGAATGCCGTGGCCCTGAGCGGCGGCGTCTTTCAGAATACGTTGCTCCTGCGCCTGTGCTGCCGGGCCTTGGAACGAGATGGATTTACGGTACTGCGTCATCGCCTCGTGCCGCCGAACGACGGCGGACTGGCCTTAGGGCAGGCTTTGTACGGCATGTACCATCTGCAATAGATTGAAGGAGGAATTACGATGTGTGTAGGATTACCAGCGCGAGTGGTTACGATAAAGGACGGCATGGCCTTAGTCGACGCGTCCGGCGCGCGGCGCGCCGTGTCGGCCGAGCTCATTGACGAGTTGGACCCGGGCGATTACGTCATGGTCCATGCCGGCATGGCTATCGCCAAGATTACCGATACGGACGATCATGAAATGGACGATATCCTGGAGGACTTGTGATGGCAGAAGGAAAGAAGAAATCGGCGATGGACATCATCCGAAGCTACGACGGGCCGCCGGTGCGCATCATGGAAGTCTGCGGGACCCATACGCACGAAATATTCCGCTTAGGCCTGCGGCAAATTCTGCCCAAGGAGGTCACGCTCATTTCCGGGCCGGGCTGCCCAGTCTGCGTGACGCCGGTCAGCTTCATTGACGAAGCTATCTGGCTGGCGCTGGAACGAGGCGTTACGATTTGCACCTTCGGCGACCTGGTCCGCGTGCCCGGCTCGGAAGGCAGCCTGGCCACAGCCCGCAGTCAGGGGGCGAGAGTAGAAATCGTCTATTCGCCTGTCGATGCCTGCAGCTATGCGGCGGCTCATCGGGATGAACAGGTCGTATTCCTGTCCGTCGGCTTTGAAACGACGACGCCGGCAGCCTGTCTGGCTGTCAAAACGGCAGCGGAACGAGGATTGACTAATTTTTCGATATTAACAGCGAACAAGACGATGCCCCAGGCCTACGAGGCTCTCAAGAACAGCGCCGACGTATTCCTCTATCCGGGACATGTCGAAGCCGTCATGGGGACGAAGCACTGCGAAGGACTGGCGGAGCAGGGGATTTCCGGCGTCGTTGCTGGATTTACGGCGAAAGAACTCTTGACGGCCTTTGCCGTCATCCTGGCGAAATTTCCTCAGGGTAAGTCTTTTTTCAAAAACTGCTATCCCCGCGTCGTCACGGCAGAAGGCAGCTTGCCGGGCCAGCGGCTCATGGCGGAGGTCATGGAGCCCTGCGATTCGGAATGGCGGGGCCTCGGCGTGATTCCGATGTCGGGCCAGCGGCTGCAGCAGCGGTATGCGGCTTATGACGCGCGGCAGAAATACGGCGTGCCGCCTATGCATGGGCGGTCTAATCCGGCCTGCCGCTGCGGCGACGTCCTGCAGGGACTCTGCACGCCGCCGCAGTGCCCCGTATTCAGCAAGGGCTGCACGCCGGACCATCCCGTAGGGGCCTGCATGGTATCGCACGAAGGAGCCTGCTCGGCCTATTATCAATATGGAGGCGGAAATCATGAATGACGTAGTGACGCTGGCCCATGGAAGCGGCGGCAAACAGACGGCGGAATTAATCGATACGGTATTTAAAGCTCATTTTTCTAATCCTGAATTTACGGCCGACGACGCGGCCCTCTTGTCCGTCGGCGGCGCAAATCTGGCCTTTACGACGGACGGGTTCATCGTGTCGCCTCCTGAGTTTCCCGGCGGCAACATCGGCAAGCTCAGCATCTGCGGCACCGTCAACGACCTGGCCTGCATGGGCGCAAAGCCCCTGTACATGACCTGCGCTTTCGTCCTGGAAGAAGGCTTTCCCCTAGCGAAGGTGGAAGCATACGCCGCGGCCATGGCCGAGACGGCGGCTGAGGCGGGCGTGCGCATCGTCGCCGGCGATACGAAGGTAGCCGGCAAGGGACAGGTCGACGGCCTGTTCATTACGACGACGGGCATCGGCCTGGCGACGGAAGGCGTCCATTTGTCGGGCGCCCAGGCCCGGCCCGGCGACGCTGTCATCGTCAGCGGCGATATTGGCCGTCACGGCTGTACGATCTTACTGGCCCGCAGCCAGTTCGGCATCGACGCCGACGTAACCAGCGACTGCGCTCCTTTGTGGGGAACCGTGCAGTCCATGCTGGAAACGACGAAGGACATTCACGTCATCCGCGATGCGACCCGCGGCGGCGTCGGTACGGTCCTCCATGAAATTGCCGCCCAGAGCGGCGTCGGCATCCGGCTGGACGGCGCGGCGATCCCCGTCGCCCCGTCGGTCCGCGGCGTCTGCGGCATGCTGGGCCTGGAGCCCCTGTATCTGGCCTGCGAAGGCCGTCTGGTCATCTTCGCGCCGAAGGATAAGGCTACGGCCATCGTGGAAACGCTGCGGCAGGGGAAATACTCCGGCGAAGCGGCGATTATCGGCGAAGTGACGGCAGAGCGGCCGGGACGGGTCGTGGTCCGCACGGAAATCGGCGCGGAAACGCTGCTGCCGCCGCCGGGCGGCGAATTACTGCCCCGCATTTGCTGAGAAGACGGAGGATGTAACCTATGATAAAAATTGCTGTATATGGAAAGGGAGGCATCGGCAAGTCGACGACGGTCTCCAACATGGCGGCGGCCCTGGCGGAACGGGGCCTGAAGGTCATGCAGATTGGCTGCGACCCTAAGGCCGACTCGACGGCGGGCCTTCACGGCGGCGCGGCGATTCCCACGGTTCTCGACCTCATGCGGGAAAAGGGCCGGGACGTTTCCCTGGAAGAGATGACCGTCGCCGGCTACGGCGGCGTCGTCTGCGTAGAAGCCGGCGGTCCCGCGCCGGGCCGGGGCTGCGCCGGCCGGGGCATCATCGCCGCCCTGGATTTGCTCAAGGCCAAGGGTGCCTATGAGGTATATCAGCCTGACGTCATTTTCTACGACGTCCTGGGCGACGTCGTCTGCGGCGGCTTCGCCATGCC
This sequence comes from Megasphaera sp. An286, assembly GCF_002163455.1. Classification (NCBI taxonomy): domain Bacteria; kingdom Bacillati; phylum Bacillota; class Negativicutes; order Veillonellales; family Veillonellaceae; genus Megasphaera; species Megasphaera sp. An286. Next base: position 9,895 of record NZ_NFIY01000030.1, read on the forward strand.
CATGCATAAGGGCTATGCCGACGCCGTGTTCATCGTCACGTCGGGGGAAAACATGGCCCTTCACGCGGCGGCCAACATCGCCATGGCCGTGGAATCCTTTAAGGGCCGGGGCTACGCCCGCTTAGGCGGCCTCATCCTGAACCGCCGCAACGTAAAGAACGAAGAGGAAAAGGTACGGGAACTGGCCGGCGACATCCATTCGGCCGTCGTCGGGGCGCTCGACCGGAGCGAAGTCGTATCTCAAGCAGAAGAATTGGGAAAGACCGTCGTCGAAGCCTTTCCGGACAGCCCCATGGCCGGCCAGTACCGGGCCTTGGCCGACGCCGTCCTGACGGCGGCAAAGGGGTGATACGATGCTGAAGAGAATTGACGGACGGGAAGACACGTCGGGAGCCTGCGTGGCTATAAAGGACGCCGTATTTCCCGGCATCTTTTACGACGGCCTCCAGTATTCGCCGCCGGCCCGGGGGACATGGAACATCGTCCACACGAACATGCTCGTTCCCGGTTCCCATCAAATCTATATCTGCGCTCTCGGCTGCCTGCGCGGCGTCGTCCTGACGGCGGCTGAAATGGGGGCGATGGACCGGTTTTCCTCCATCGTCGTTGAAGAGCATCATTTATACGACGGCACTATGGAAGACTGCATCGTCGACGGCGTCGGTGAGATCCTGCAGGGGCTGCTGCCGCAGGTGCCGACGGCCTGCTTTATCTATCCGGCCTGCATTCATCATTTTATGGGCTGCGATATGGACGACGTGTACCGCCGCCTGGAAGAGGCCTATCCGCAGACGCGCTTCGTCGCCTGCTGGATGGACCCCATCCGCCGCCATTCTGACTTGACGGCGGAAATGCGGACGCGGCGGCAGCTGTACAGCTTGCTGGAAAAAGGCGACCTCAATCCCAAGTCGGTCAACATCGTCGGCAGCAATCTCGCCGTGCCTCAGGACTGCGAGCTGGCGCTGTTGCTGAAGCAGAACGGATTTATCCTGCGGGAGCTGCCGGCCTGCCGGACCTATGAAGAATATGAAAAAATGGCCGAAAGCGTATTGAATATCGGTCAGGAGCCCTACGCCCGCGGTCCCTTGGAAGATATGGAACGGACATTGGGACAGAAGGGATTGTATCTTTCCAATAGCTTCGGTTACGACGAAATCATCGCCAATCTCCACGCCGTCTCTGACGCCCTTCAGCTGCCGCGGCAGTCTTACGACAGAGAAGTGGAGCAGTGCGAGGAGGCCTTTGCGGCGGCCAGGGATATCATCGGCTCTATGCCCATTGCCATTGACAGCGCCGCCGTATTCCGTCCCTTTAGCCTGGCGAAGACCTTACTGCAGCACGGCTTTGCTGTCCAGCGCGTCTATACGGACGGCGTGAGCGGCGAAGATGGCGACGATTTCTTCTGGGTACGGGAGCATTATCCTGACCTGGAGCTGTACTCCATGCGCCACGCCAAGATGCGCCGTATAGACCGCCGTACGGACGTACCTATGCTGGCGATAGGCCAGAAGGCGGCTTATTTTACGGGGACGGCCCATTTCGTCGACATGGCGGAAAACGGCGGCCTCCGCGATTTCCGCGGCATTCGGACGCTGCTGGACTGGATGGTTGACGCCTGCCGGACGGAAAAGGAAGCCCGCAAATCGATTAACCTGAAAGGATGGGGGTGCCGGTCATGTGTATGAAAGAAGCCGTAAGCCGCATATCGACGTACTCTGCCGACACCTTCGGCGTCTGCTCGTCCCTGTACGAGCTCGGAGGCATGGTGGTCATTCACGACCCGTCGGGCTGCAACTCGACGTACGCGACTCACGACGAACCGCGCTGGTACGACCAGGACAGCCTCATCTTCATATCCGGAGTCACCGAAATGGACGCCATCATGGGCAATGACGACAAGTTCGTCCACGACGTCGTGTCGGCGGCCCGCGACTTTTCGCCGAGATTTATCGTCATCCTGTGCACGCCTGTGCCGCTCATGACGGGAGCCGATATGGACGCCCTGGCGGCGATGATTGAAGAACAGACGGGCATCCTGACGATGGCCTCGACGACGAACAACATGAATCTGTACGATAAGGGCATCGCCTGGGCCATGAAAATGCTGGCCGAACGAATCGTAAAGGACGTGCCTGCGCCGAGATCGGCCGGGCCCATGTGCTGCTCGTGGCAGCCTGAATTTGCGGCCTGCGGCGGCGCGGGAGCATCGGCTAAACCGCTGCGGGTCAACGTCATCGGCGCGACACCTCTCGATTTTTCCTATAACGGCAGCGAAAAGTCGATGAAGCGGTTCCTGCGCCGCAGCGGCTTTTCCCCGTGCAGTGTCTGGGCCATGGGCAGCCCGCTGGAAGAAATCGAAATGGCCGGCCTGGCTGACGTCAACCTCGTCGTGTCGGCAGGTGCTGTCGAAGGGGCCAAGGTCATGAAGAAGCGCTTCGGCATACCCTATGTCGTCGGCGTTCCCATCGGTTCCTATATGCAGGAAGAAATTGCCAAAGGACTGCGCCGCGCCGCGGACACGAAGGAAGATATCTACGTCTGCGCCGACAGCCGGGCCGATTGCAGCGAAGCCGATACGATTATCATCGGCGAAAGCGTCTATTCGGCGTCTCTGGCGGCTGCTCTGGGCCGGGAAGGCCAGGCGGCGAAGGTGTACTGCCTGCTGAACGAGTGGCCAGGCGTCTTGGGAAAAGAAGACATCTTTGTTTCTTCAGAAGGCGATCTGCGCTGCCGCTTAGCGGGCTGGACGGGGACAGTCATCGCCGATCCCTTGTACGGGCCTGTCGTTCCGGAGAAAGCTCATTTCGTCGGCTTAGGCCATACGGCCTTTTCCGGGCGGCTGTACCAAAAGGTCATCCTGAATCTGATCGATGATTTCGAATCCTTTGTCAAAAAGGTCAATGATTTCGCCGCCTTGGTTCATACGGTATAAGAGGGGGAATCGCCATGTCTATGAATGATACGCCGTCAGGCGAACGGGTTCATATCGGTTTTTTCGGCCGCCGCAATGCTGGCAAGTCCAGCGTAGTCAACGCCGTGACAGGCCAGAATCTGGCCATCGTGTCCGATACGAAGGGCACGACGACAGATCCGGTTTACAAGGCCATGGAGCTGCTGCCCCTGGGGCCGGTTATGATTATCGATACGCCGGGCTTCGACGACGAAGGCGCCTTGGGGGAAATGCGCGTCCAGCGGACGAAGCAGGTCCTCAACAAGACGGACATCGCCGTCCTCGTCGTCGACGGGACGGAAGGCCTGAAAGGCTGCGATGAAGAGCTACTGGCCTTATTTAAAGAAAAGAACATACCTTATATTACGGTGTACAATAAAAAAGACCTCCTGGCGGCATGTCCACAGGTCGGAGACCGTGATATATATGTCAGCGCCGTGACGAAGGACGGCATCTTTGAATTAAAAGAACGGATGGCCCGCCTGAAGCCCGTCGGCGAGGACACGCCGATAATCGGCGACTTGCTGACGGCTGGGGACTTCGTCGTCCTCGTCGTGCCGATCGACACGGCAGCTCCGAAGGGGCGGCTCATCCTGCCGCAGCAGCAGACCATCCGGGAAATCCTCGACGCTAACTGTACGGCCGTCGTCGTTAAGGAAAACGCCCTGGCGAAGACGCTGGAAGAACTGGGCAAGGCTCCACGCATGGTCGTGACGGACAGCCAGGTCTTCGGCGAAGTCGCCGCCGTCGTGCCGGACGAAATGACGTTGACGTCCTTTTCCATCCTCATGGCCCGCCATAAGGGCTTTCTCCGGGACGCCGTGCAAGGCGTGACGGCCATCGAAGGATTAAAGGACGGCGATACGGTCCTCGTGGCCGAAGGCTGTACCCACCACCGCCAGTGCGACGACATCGGCACGGTGAAAATTCCCCGCTGGCTCAGGGCCCATACGGGAAAGGATATTGCCATCCAGACCTGCAGCGGCCGGGAATTTCCTGAAGACCTGTCGCCGTACGCCATGGTCATTCACTGCGGCGCCTGCATGCTCAACGAGCGGGAAGTGCAGTGGCGCATGAAGTTCGCCGGCCGGCAAGGCGTGCTGATGACCAACTACGGCATCGCCATCGCCTACATGAAAGGCATCTTAAAACGATCCCTGGGGCCGTTCCCCGATTTGGCGGCTTTGGTGAAATAACGCAAAACATCCCGAGAGTTCGCTATGAGCTCCCGGGATGTTTTTTGCGCCCTATCGTTCGCTCCGTTAGTGTAAAATAATTGTGGGAAAACTTTACTGCACAAAAGTGAAGAACATATAAAAAGAGAAGGAACTTCTTTGGTATAATGAAATCACCACAATCTCACGCAAAG
>NZ_NFIY01000031.1:0-13437 GCF_002163455.1 Megasphaera sp. An286
ATGCCCAGCTGTCCGTCGGTACGTCGACAAACGGGTTAGCTGCGAATGCACACGTTGCGCTTACTGCCATCGTTGCTGCCAATGCTGCTAATACTTTTGCTTTCATTGTTAAATGACCTCTTTTCCAAAATATAAAACGATAATTTACGTTACAGTCGAGCCATATATCGTTCGTTTTAAGGGGTCATTGGCGAGTTGTCCTAGTTTCCTCTCTTTTACTGCCTTAAAACTCAACAGATATGCGCTCTATTTAGCTGCACCTACGCCTAAAGCGTACTTCAGCTTTGCCTATATTGTAACGCAAAATTTACTTTTTGTCAAAATCCTGTAAACTTTTATTCATTTTCCACTGACAATAATATACTAGCAGCACATTTTTTTGATATAGCGCATTAGTCCTCATAGTGCCCCCGACAGACAATAATCCAAAGACTGCCTTTTTCATCTATGTTATATATGAGACGATTTTTCATATCAATCCGCCTACTCCATACAGGCCGATATTTCAATGGTTCCGTTTTTCCAATTCCATAAGCCACTCCATTTCGCTCAATATCTTTAATCAAGTCGTTAATGCGCTTCAAAGTTTTCTTATCTTGCATCTGCCAATATAAATAATCATCCCAAGCTCTGTCCGACCACAACTTATTCATCGTCCACCTCGATTAATTCATGCTGCTGTCCTTTTCCTTGGGAAAGCTGTTCAATACCACGATCAATCATACCTAAATATTCTGCGTTACGAACGGCTCGCATCAACTCATTATATTTTTCCAAACTCATCAACACGACGTTTTTTTCTTCTTTCCTGGTCACGATAATCGTTTCGCCATGATCAGTCGCTTTGTCACAATAGTCTTTCAATTTTCCTCGAATCGTAGAATAATTTACAGCCAACATCGCAATCCCTCCTTGTACTATTTGTTGTACAATATTATGTACATTTTAACAAGAATGCTCGTAAATAAAAAGACAATGAAAATTACTTGGGCTAAAAACATCCGATTGACTTACTCTATTTTTCAGCTATATAGCTATAATAAATATGAAAAACGAGGCATTATACCAGCTAACGGTATAGTCCCCATATGTAGCCACAAAAGAGTAACCGTTTTTAGCTTGGGGAAAACTAAAAACGGTTACTTTTTGATGCGTCTTTTAACAATCCTACTAGAACGATTAACAACAATAACGTTACGTTTGTTTCGTTCATAGGCATCACCCTCAATCTTTACTGGGGGCAAGTTCACCGTCTGCCGTTATGCGATATAATGCCTCTTATGGCCTATTGCACAAAAAACATGTACTATAATTGTCAAGAATATATAGATTAAAATTTAGTTAAAAATGAAATGCCGCTAGCTTCGCCTACAGACAATGCGAATCCGTCTATGATATACTAAACGCGTTGCTTGTACTTCCTGAAACTTCTGCAACAGGAAGAAGGGGCGGCATGCTTGGATAGGAAAGGATAAGCAACCAGACTGGCCGTCAGCGTTCGGCATATAATAAACGTTAAAACCCCTCCATAGGTACCAGCTATGGAGGGGTTTGTGCGTCATGGCAACTCGCGATTTCATTATTGCCTGTCTTTAGTATAACAGGAAATTCAGAAAAGGCAAGACTAAAACAGATATTCTCGGGCTATTTATCTTATTTAACTGAAGTTTCATACAAAAGAAGACCGCCCGTAGTTGAGCGGTCTCCGTGTATCGTGTATATAGATTCAATGGAATTAGAATGCAAATACAAATTCTGCGCGGGTTTGTTCTTCCGGATCTGTCATATCTCCGTCTTTAGCTTCTGTAGCAAAGGACTGCATAACGCTGAATTTTGCGTTTTTAGCAAAGATGTAGTCCACGCCGGCGCCCCAAGAGGTGATATTGTCCATCTGGTCTGCAAATCTCCACGAATCAGTCGATCCATCGAGCCATACACCAGATTCTGCATCAATATATTCAACCCAAATATCCCAGGATTTGGGAGCCGACATATTGGCCTTGCCATACGTCAGTCTGCCAACCCATAAATCAGCACTATCGTCATTTGTAACATCGTCTTTCTTTGTAAGGCTGACATTTTCATAGTTAGCTAAGAAATTCCATTTGGAACCGAAGTTTATGCTGGCATAGGCGCCCCAAAGATCATCGCCGTCGAAAGAATCATTATCGACAGAACCGCCGCCTACAGTAAAGTCATTGTAGTATACACCGGCAGCCGAGCCGTTGCCGAAGAAGCCTTCGATTTCTGCATAGCCAGTCTTTACGCCGTCCATTATTGCATTGTCGTCCTTATCAAACGTTCCCGACATATCTTTCATTTTAAATTTACCATAACCGGCTGTTACAGCAAATTTATCGCCGCGGAACTGCATTTCGGCACGGTCGAACACATCGCCGTAGATATAGCCGTATGCGCGAGGGCCGCCGATTTTATATTTATCTGTCCGGCCGAGGCTAAGGCCAAAGGATTTCGTATTGTAGTCCACTTTAATGTCATCAGCAAAAATATTGGTATCGCTGGCTGCGCCATTGTCGCCAAAGCTCTGGCTGTCCGTGCTGAGACCTAAGGTTGCAGTCATGCGGTCATTGATCTGCGCCTTGCCGCGGAGACGAATACGGTAGTCCCAAGACTTATCATTTTCTGTTCCTTTGTGCCCTTCCACAGCATTTTGATAACGATACCGGAGACGAGCGTCGCCGGTAAATTTGATATTGCCGACTTTGTTTTCGAGATTCGATACGCGGACGCCGAGGTTGTTCAATTCGTCAGCGTATTCGTCAGCCAATTTGTTGATAAGAGCCCGCTGTTCAACTGTTGCGCGGTCCATGTGAGCCATGGCTTTGGCTACCATTTCAGCAGCTTCGTAACGGGTAATGTTGCGCTGGCCCTGGAAATACTGGCCATCGACGCCTTGAATGATGCCGGCATCAGCTAATTCTACTACGGATTTGTAGGCCCAGCTGTCTGTCGGTACGTCGACGAAGGGATTGGCCGCAAAGGCGCAGGTCGCGCCTACGGCCATCAGAGCTGCTACAGATGCTAATACTTTGGATTTCATTTGAAAAACCTCTTTTCTTAAAGTTAAGTACTCTTCCTATCTCGTTACATGCGAGCGTCTTTAGGAGAAAAGAAAAGGGTTCATTGGCGAGTCGTCCTGGTTTCCTCTCTTTTACTGCCTTTTCTTGTCTTTCTATTCCGCTCTTTTACAAAGAGACGCCTGCCCAGGATTCATTCCCGGCACCGCTCTTTTCGTAATCTAGTATAACGAAAGTCTGCTAGTACGTCAAAACGGCTATAAATCGCTTATCCATGCGGTTTATAGCCGTTTTTTTACATACTTGTTACGAAGTTTTTTCCGTTTCTTTTCCTATATTTTACGTAAAATACAACAGGTATGTTTGTCTCTTAGAAGAAGAAGTTTACCTCTACATCTGTAAATTCATCGGGGTCTGGTTCGCCATTCTTGCCATTCGTACCAAAGGTTTGTCCTACTGTCAACACTACGTTTTTGCCTACGGCATAATCAAATCCGACGCCCCACGAGGTAACGCCCTTGAGAACACTGTCGTCGCGCCAGGAGTTCGTCGCCCCGCCAATAAGTGCTCCTTTTTCCGCGTCGATATATTCTAACCAGGCATCCCAAGAGCCTTTCTGTTCTTCGCTGACCGATCCATAGGTAACCTTTCCAATCCAGACCTTCGGATCGCTGACGCTGTCGCCCGAGGCATCACGGCTGATGCTTTCGTAGTTTGCTAAAAGATTCCATTTCGAACCGATATTTACACTGGCATATGCACCCCAAAGGTCGTCAACGTCAAAGTAATCGGCAGCTGTCCGATCGCCGCCGGCCGTGGAAAACTGGTTATAGTATACACCGACAGACGAGCCATTGCCGAAAAAGCCTTCGATTTCACCGTAACCGGTCTTCACGCCGTCCAGCGTCACGCCGTCTTCGTTTTCGCCGCCGGCAATATCGCCTTCTTTAAATTTACCATAGCCAGCCGTTACGGCAAAGGAATCGTTCTGGTATTTCAATTCGGCCCGGTCAAATACGTCGCCGTATTGGTAGCCATAGGCGTTCTCGCCGCCGAGGACGTACGTATCAGTACGACCCAAGCTCAAATTCCAGTTCGGGCTGCCGAAATTGTAATCGATTTTGATGTCATCGGCAAATACGTCGGCATTTTCACTGGCCGCGCCGTTGCCGCCAAAGCTTACGTCACCTGTACTGATGCCCACTGTCGCCGTCGTACGGTCATTGACCTGGGCTACGCCGCGGAGGCGAATACGGTAATCCCAGGCATCATCATTTTTCAAGCCGGCATCACTGCTGTGCTGGAAGCGAACGCGGGCGTCGCCGCTGAATTTAATATTGCCGACGCGGTTTTCTAGATTCGACACGCGGACGCCGAGGTTGTTCAGCTCGTCGGCATATTCATCGGCAAGCTTGTTGATAAGGGCCCGCTGTTCCACCGACGCCTTATCCATATGAGCCATCGCTTTAGCTACCATTTCCGCCGCTTCATAACGGGTAATGCTGCGCTGGCCCTGGAAGTACTGGCCGTCGACGCCCTGAATGACGCCGGCGTCAGCTAATTCTACGACCGATTTGTAGGCCCAGCTATCTGTCGGTACGTCAACAAAGGGATTGGCCGCAAAGGCGCAAGTCGCGCTAACTGCCATAACGGCCGCTAAGGATGCAAATACTTTTGATTTCATGATGAATTACCCCTTCCAAATGAAATATGTTTTCTTTTTTTTACATTTGTCAGATGGGTATCGTTCTCAGCAATTTCAGTGACGAGTGCGCCTAGTTTCCTCTCTTTTACTCTTGTGAAAACGATAGACTCCGGCAATATGCAAGGCATGTATGCATTTTCATTACCTTGGTGACAACCAAATTATACAAGAATAATTCTCATAAGTCAATAGACATTGATTCATTTTATCATTTATATTGTTCGCATGCAAAAAAGACCAGCCCGCACACGTCAGGCTGGTCTTACGTCTCTATGCAACTATGATGGGTCTATTACAACGGCTGATGTACCGTCGGTTTGAATCGCGTAGACATGGGGTTCGTTTCCGGCGTCAGGTTCTTCATCTTACCCAGCTGATCGGACTTATCGCTGAAGTAGGTATGAAGGGCCCATTCGGCCATTTCCGACAACGGTTCGTCAAGGAAAAGCTTGTACAATTCTTCGATTTCCGGATTCTGCCAGCTGGCTTTGATATCCGTTTCTTCATCCGATTTATACAGCGAGGCAATACGGGCTTCATTGACTTTTTTCACCTGAGGCAGTTTGACCTTAGGCTGTCCGCCGCCGCCGATGCAGCCGCCGGGGCAGGCCATGACTTCGATAAAGGAATAGTTTTCGAAATCGTTGTTCTTGATGAGATCGTCTATAAACGCACGGGCATTAGCCAAGCCGCTGATAGAGGCGACGTGAAGGACGAAGTGGCCAAAAGCGACGCTGGCTTTTTTAACGCCTTCCTGGCCGCGGACTTCTTCAAAGGGAATGAAATCCTTCGGAGCCGGACGGCCTGTAAACAGGTGGTACGCCGTGCGGATAGCTGCTTCCATAACGCCGCCGGAGTTGCCGAAAATCTTGCCGCCGCCGGACGATTCGCCGAAAGCGGTGTCGAACTTGCTGTCTTCCAAGGCAGCGAAGTCGATATTTTCTTCTTTAATCCAGTTCGCCAATTCACGCGTCGTAATACAGATATCGGTGTCGCGCATTTCCGGGACATCCCAGAAAATGGATGAGCTGTTGAATTCGGGACGAAGAATTTCCGCTTTTTTCGCCGTGCAGGGCGTAACGCAGACGTTGACGATCTTGCTCGGATCAATATCTTTCTTTTGCGCAAAGAAGGTCTTGATGACCGGGCTCAAAATACTGATAGGACTTTTCGTCGAGGATAAATGCGGAAGGAGATCGGGATAGAAAATTTCAGCGAATTCCACCCAAGCTGGGCAGCAGCTCGTAAACTGCGGGATAGGGATTTCTTCGGACTGGAGGCGGTGGAGCAGCTCCGTCGCTTCTTCCATAATCGTCAGGTCAGCGCCGAAGTCCGTATCGAATACGTAATCGCCGCCAAGAGCCCGCAGGGCCGCGACCATCTTGCCTTCGACGAAGGTTCCCGGCTCCATGCCGAAGGATTCGCCAAGGCCGACGCGGACAGCCGGAGCCGTTTGGAAAATGACGATTTTATCGGGATTCTGAATTGCTGCTTTTACTTTTTCTACGTCGTTTACTTCCGTAATAGCGTCAAAGGGACAAGCCGAAGCGCACTGACCGCAATGGACGCAAATCGGCATATCGCCCGTACTTGCCAAACTGTAATAGTCCATGATGCTCTGCGTGTTGGCGCAGGCTCGGCGGCACAATGTGCAATTTTTACACTTAGTTTCGTCAAATTGAACGGCGCAGTTGTGTTCATCTATGGGAACGCGCCGCTGAAGTTCTTTGAATCTGGAACGGAATACAGACATCTTCTTCTCCTTTTTGTAAAAAATATTTACATGCAAACTATGTAATCATTTATCACAAACTTTTTTCGTTACCTATAGAATAACATAAACAGAGAATTGATTTCCATTGCTTTGCCGTATTTTATTTACTGATTTTTACATGAATTTTATGCTGATTTTGCATAATTAAGAATGAATGCTCAAACTATCGCAGATACGAAAAATACCATGTCATCCCTGCCTATATGTTTATATTTTTACTCTGCTTTCAAGTCTTCCAGCTCGCACCATCGTTCCGTCAGCTCGTCGACCTTCCGCTGCGTCTCCTGCTGCTCTTTTAAGAGCGATTCAACCTGTTCGTAATCGCTCCCGGCCGCTGCGATGGCCGCATTGATGCCTTTTAGTAATCCTTCATACTGCGGCAATTCCTCCAAAATACGCCGGAGCTCTTCCTCCTGCCGGGCCGTCAAGCCAACTTTGCGGGCAGCCGGAGCCGGTTCGCCCTTTGACTGCGCCGCAGCCGTCGTTTTTTTCACCTCTTCTTTCTCATCGCGGACGGCAAGGGTTTCGGCCAGATAGTCGCTGTAATCGCCGTAATATCGTTTCCACGTCCCGTTTTCGATGATGAACAGCTTATCGGCTACGCGGTCCAGAAAATAGCGGTCGTGGGATACGACGAGGACGACGCCCTGATAGGTGTCAAGATAGCGTTCCAGCACCGTAAGGGTCGGTATGTCCAAATCATTGGTCGGTTCGTCCAGAAGGAGGACGTTGGGCTGCTCCATGAGCAGGCGCAGCAAATAAAGGCGCCGACGCTCGCCGCCGCTGAGTTTATAAATATAGGTATACTGCATCTCGTCGGAAAAGAGAAACTGCTCCAGCAGGCGCGTCGCCGATATGCGCTGGCCAAACTGGTTGGTCACGAAATGGCCGCGCTCCTGGATGTAGTCGATAACCCGCATGGATTCGTCGAACTCCGGCAGCTGCTGCGTAAAGAAGCCGAAGCGGACGGTCTGGCCGATAGTCAGCGTTCCCGCCGTAGGCTGCAGCTCGCCGGACAGCACTTTCAGCATCGTCGATTTCCCTACGCCGTTTTCGCCGATAATGCCGATGCGGTCGTGCTTGACAACGTGATACGTCACGCCGCTGAACAACGCCTCCTGCCCCGGATAGGCAAAAGCCACGCCGTCAACATCTAATATAGTCTTTCCGAGCCGTACGGACGTATCGAAGATTTCTACGTTTTCCACAGGCTTGCCGTCTTCAATGGCGCAGAGCTGCTCGTATCGGTCGCGGCGGGCCTTCTGCTTCGTCGAGCGGGCCTGAGCGCCCCGGCGGATCCAGGCCGTCTCGCGCCGTATGAGGTTGCGCCGCTTCTCTGCCGACGCTTCTTCCTGTTCCAGCCGGGCCTGCCGTAGTTCCAAATAGGCCGCATAGTTTCCTTCATACGTATACACATGGCCCCTGTCGAGTTCAATCATGGAATCGACAACCGTATCGAGAAAATACCGGTCATGCGTACTGACAATAAGCGCCGCCTTGCTGTCCCTGAGGTATTCCTCCAGCCACACAATCGTCTTGTCATCCAAATGGTTCGTCGGTTCGTCCATGATGAGAAGATCGCAGGGCATGATCAAGGCCCGGGCCAGCCCCAGCCGCTTGCGCTGCCCTCCCGACAGCTCGTCGACGCGCTGCGTCAGGTCGTCGATACCCAGTTTCTGCAAAATGACCTTGGCGTGCTGCTCCAGCTCCCAGGCATGGCTCGCATCCATTTCTTCGGTCAGCTTGACGACGCCCTCGTCGTCGCCGCGCTGGACCGCTTCTTCATAGCGGCGCAGGAGCTGCATGACCGGCAGGTCGCCGTCCAGCACGCTTTCCAGCACCGTGCGGCCCGGCAGAAACTGCGGTTCCTGCGGCAGGAAATGAATGCGGGCCTTCTGATTTTTCCAGATATCCCCGCTGTCAGCTTCGGCCAGGCCGGCGATAATTTTCAGCAGCGTCGTCTTGCCGGCGCCGTTTAAGCCGATAAGGCCCAATTTCTGCCCGCCGTCGACGGCAAAGGTCACGTCGTCGAAGAGGACGCGCAGGCCGTATGATTTTTTTACTTTGTCTAACGTCAGTATATTCATAAGTGTCTCCCATTTCTCTGTATGCAGGTATTGACATGCGTTCCGCCGGACTGCGGCCTCCGCATGGGCAAATTCTTCAAAAATGTACTTAGATTCTATTATTATAAATACATTTAATAATTTTTTCCACTTTATCACGATAAAACCCTTGCCTGCCGGGCAAAAGTACAGTACAATGAAACCATTATTTTATTTATATACAGAATGCTATTACAAGACAATCGCTCGAGCAGGTCTGCCGATACGTCCGTTCGGCCTGTTTGAGCAGGGGGAGGAATTATTTCATGCTAGAATCTAATGTGTCCGTAATTACGGCATTTGCTATTTACCTGCTGGCAATGCTGCTCATTGGCGTATATTACTCGCGCTCCCAGCGGCACCTGAGCGACTACATCCTCGGCGGCCGCAGCCTCGGTCCGTGGATTACGTCCATGAGCGCCGAAGCGTCCGACATGAGCGGCTGGATGCTCATGGGCGTTCCGGGCCTGGCCTACTCTACAGGTGTATCCGCGTCGTGGATCGCCATCGGCATCGCCATCGGCACCTATTTAAACTGGCATTATATTTCACAGCGCCTGCGCAATTACACGGAAATCGCCAACAACAGCCTGACTATGCCGGACTACTTAAAAAACCGCTTCCACGACGACCAGAACCTGATCCGCATCATTTCGGCCGTATTTATCCTCATCTTCTTCCTGATTTATACGTCGTCGGGCTTCGTATCCGGCGGGAAGCTGTTTGAAACGGTCTTCGGCATGGATTATTTCTCGGCCCTGCTCCTCAGCGCCGGCGTCGTCGTCGTATACACCTTTCTGGGCGGTTTTATGGCTGTCTGCTGGACTGACTTCATCCAGGGCTGCATGATGTTCCTGGCCATCGTCCTCGTGCCCCTCGTCGGCATGATCGTCGTCGGCGGCCCCGTCGAAACGATGACCCGCATCGCTGCCGATGCGCCGCAGCTGCTGGATATGGTGCCCGACTCGAGCACGGCAGGCATTATCGGCATCATTTCATCCCTGGCCTGGGGCGTAGGCTACTTCGGCCAGCCTCACATCCTCGTCCGCTTCATGGCTATCGGCAACCCCGATGAATTGAAGAAATCGAAGCACATCGCTATGACCTGGGTCGTCATTTCCCTGGCCGCGGCCGTTCTCGTCGGCCTCGTCGGCAAGGTCGTTCTGATCGACCCGCTGACCGGCGCCGATACGGAAAAGGTCTTCCTGGTCATGAGCCAGATGCTCTTCTCGCCCTTCGTCACCGGCTTGATTTTATCGGCCGTACTGGCGGCTATCATGAGTACGGCGTCGTCTCAGCTTCTCGTCACGGCGTCGGCCATTTCCAAAGACTTCTACCATACCTTTATCCGTAAGAACGCCAGCGACAAGGAATTGATCCTCGTCAGCCGCATCACCGTTCTCGTCGTCTCGGCCCTGGCCATCATCCTGGCCCTGAATCCAAACAGCTATATCCTTACCATGGTCGCCTATGCCTGGGCAGGCTTCGGCGCAGCCTTCGGCCCGACGATTCTCCTGTCCCTGTACTGGCGGCGCATGACGAAAAACGGCGCTCTGGCCGGCATCATCGTCGGCGGCCTGACCGTCCTCATTTGGAAGCAATTCGGCTGGCTGGGACTGTACGAAATCGTACCGGGATTCATTTTCTCCCTCATCGCCATCTACGTCGTCAGCAAGATGGACAAGGAACCAAGCCCGGAAATGCTCAAAGAATTTGACGAAGCCATTCATTTTAAACAAAAAATCACCATCTTAAAAGGTGATGAACGATAAGATTCTGCAAAACGTTGCCCTCTCGCCTGACGGCAACGTTTTGATATATCTTCAAATCAGACTATTATGTACAACTATGCGCAGGAGGAGGGCATACAATGGACTGGGAACTCTTATTTAAACCGCATATACTGCATCGCGGAGCAGAGTATTACCGCGATGCCGCCGTCGAGGATCTCAAAATTACAGACACGCAAATAACAGCTGTCGTCTTGGGAACGGAAGACTATAACGTTGAAATCGATATAAAAGACGGGATCATTGAGGCGATGTCCTGCACCTGCCCTTACGCGGCTGACGACAATAACTGCAAGCACATGGCCGCCGTCTTGTTCGCCTGTCAGGAAACAGAGGACCTCACATTGTCAGCAAAGCCCGATGAACCGGAATGGGGAAGCGAAGAGGAAGAAGATGATGTCTTAGACGACTGGAAAACCGACGTTCTGCCTGATTTCCCCGGAATGACCTGCAAGCCGGACAAGGAAACCATCCTCGCTGAACTTATACACAACGCCGACGACTTGACGGTCCGCGCCTTTTTATACTCCATCTTAGAAAAAGATCCGGCCCTGCAGAACCGGTTCCGCATGCTCACGCAAAACGTCATGACCAAGGGCCTGCTGAAAGAATGGAGACGGGAAATCGACCGCATTTTCGCCGACGCCGGCTGGGATGACTATATAGATTATGAACAGGCCAGTTATTTTACAGGAGAGCTGTACTCTTTTTTATCGTCCCTGGACCAGCGTATATCCGCTGCTACGGCAGACGGTATTTTCAAAACGGTAGATTATACCCTGTCGCAGCTGCAAGCTACGGATATGGACGACTCCGACGGCGGGCTGTGGTGCTTGTTCGATTTCTGCTATCAAATCATCGGCAAGCTGCTTCCCTACTGCACGGCAGAAAACCAGCTCCGCATCTTCGACTGGGCAGCCCGGCAGCTCGATTACACCCATAAGGACGGCCTATGGTATGAGCTGGCCCAGGACTGTGCCATGCAGTTTATCCTGCAGCAGTTCCCCGGCCCGGACTTTTTAGACAAAAAGCTGGCCTTGACCGATAAGGAAGTACAAAAAGCTGCCCGGCAGACAGATTTTGAAAACGTCATCTTGCCGCAAAAAATAAAAACCCATGTCCTTCTGATGGAGCAAAAAGGCTGTCCTGCCGAGGAACAAGCAGCTTATATTGCCCAATACAAACAGTACGGCAGCGTCTGCTTGCTGCTGAGTGAATTTTACGAATGGCAGCAAGACGACGCCAATGCGATTTCCGTCTTGGAGCAAGCCTACGCCGCCGACAGCACGCCGTCGTACATCGCCCGCGAATGCTGCGAAAAACTCAAGGAGTTATACAAAAAGACAGGAAATCAGGAACGCTACCTCCAAATGCTGTGGGATTTAGCCCTGACTATCCACGTCGCCAACATCGATTTGTACAGGGAATTAAAAAGTCAGTATAAGCCGGAGGAATGGCGGGAACAACGGGAAAAAATCCTGACCAGCTGGGGAACCAATCCCTACGCCGGCCAACTATACGCCGAAGAAAAGCTCTACGACCGCCTCCTTTGCCACGTCCAAAAGCATTGCCGCCTGTCGGAAGTACAGCAATACGAATCCATCCTCAAAGAGAATTTTCCCGACGAGCTCCTTCAGCTTTACGAACACATCGTCACAGAGATTGCCGTCCAAGGCCTTGGCCGTCCGAGCTACGTCAAAATCGTACGGATTCTGCGCAAGATGAAACGCCTTCCCGGCGGGCCGCCCTTCGTACAGGCCCTCGTCAGTCAATGGCGGCAGCAGTACAAGCGGCGCCGGGCCATGATGGAAGAGCTGGATAAGCTGACCTGAGACGGCCCGCATAGTTGACGAAGAAGGCCTTCGTCTGCTAGTATCAATACAGAAAGGAGCCTGTCATGGATTTATCACTGCAATTAGGTCAAAAAATAAAAAGCTACCGCCTGGCCCGCGGCCTGACGATAAAGGAACTGGCTGAAGCGTCGCAAATCACGTCGTCCATGCTCAGCCAGATAGAGCGAGGGCAAGCGTCGCCGTCGCTGAATACGATTCGCCTCTTGTCCATCGCCTTGGACGAGCCGCTATACCGATTCTTTTTGGACAGCCCCGACATCCAAAGCGACGTCGTCCGCAAGGAAAACCGCCGTCAGCTCATCGACCAAGGCATTCATTACGAAGTCCTGACGCCGGACATGAACGGCACCATCGAAATGATGCAGCTTACCTTGCCGCCTAAGGCCAAGAGCTGCCAGGAACCGCTGGCCCATAAGGGAGAAGAAGTCGCTCTCGTCCAGGCCGGCACCGTCGAGCTGACCCTGAATTTCGAAACCTGCGTCCTCTATGCCGGCGACAGCGTGCGCATCAAAAGCGAAACGAAGCATACCTGGCAAAACGTAGGCGAAGAACCAGCCGTCGTCATCTTCGCCGTTTCTCCGCCGTCATTTTAACCTCATATACGACAACAACGCCGTACATCACACATCGGATGTACGGCGTTCATTTTTTGAATATTTTTTGCCCGTTAACGCTATTTCAACATTTTAAATTGCTTGTAATACCAAGCGGCAAATCCGCCCTGCAGCATATAGGCCAGAAGCTCGGCCAGTTCTTCTATATTGCCGTCCAAGTGGGAGTGGAAAAGCAGGCCTTTATCGCCGCATGCCGCCAAAATAGCGGATAAAACTAAAATGACAAATCCCAGCTTGGGAAAGGGCAACTCATGAAAAAGCTTCTTCCATGGCACCAGCCAAATCAGCGATACTAATAGAGCCGCCGTATAAATGGATATGCCGCCATGAATGTATTGATGTCCCGGGATGGCATTCATCGCAATGAAGGTCGGGCCATGCTGATCCATTCCTGTCTGAAAGAAAATTCTGCCCCAGCTCATTTCCCGTCCCAGCAGCAACAGAAAATATCGGTAAATTGCAAGTTGAATTTGAACAACCATAATCAGGAAACACACTCACTAGCATAAACTTCATCGAGGAATGCATCAAATAGCTCTGACGGCGTATGGTAGCCCA
>NZ_NFIY01000032.1:0-10350 GCF_002163455.1 Megasphaera sp. An286
TGATTGCTCCTTTGTTGATGATTTCTCGCAAAACCATTTTAACATGAAGCTTCACTATGGATTTTTGTTTTTTTGATTACCTGTTCAAATTCATTTTACAATTAACCAACAGAAAATATCCAGCTCCCGACAACCAGATCAGATGAAATTTCTGCCCTGCCGTTTTACGAAATAAGACAAGACAGAGCACGACATCGCAAAATAAAACGATGTTCTGCAGTATTTCCAACGGGCCATTTTCCCAAGCCAGATGCTCCGGCATGACAAACGCCACGGGAACAATCAGTAAAAAATATACGACAATGCCGATTTTCAACGCCAATTCCGGCATCGAATTCCCTTCTTTCAACACAACCATTCTCCCTCCCGGCAGTTCAGCAAGACGCCGCTGTCATTCGTAAATATATTGTAAATATTTTATAAATATATCATAAACAACGACCAACAGCAAGAACTTGGAGCGATAAAAAAAGAGCATCCTCATCAATTACAGCGCTGACGCACAAAAACAAAAGGATGCTCTTAGGTTATGTGAAGTTATATCTTTACTTTTTTAAGGCTTCAAGCTCTTCCCGCAGCCTTTGGTTTTCCGCTTCCAGCTCAGCTAACTTCTGCTGCAAGTACGCTACGCTGACTGCCGACGTCGGATCGGTTTCATCCGTCTGTATTCCAGTCACAACGCCCTGCCCTGCAAAGGCAACGCCGCCAATCGTCCCTGTCGGTGCTTCCACGCGTCTGCCGTATATATTTCCTAAATCCGCACCGGAAGCCTGCACATGCTTCGCCGCTATGGTATTCGCCGTCACGTTGCCGTCTTTCAGCTGGATGCCGTTCATATAGCCTTCCACATGGCGTCCCCTGTCGTCCGTATCCCACGTCAGAACGCCGCCGTTTCCATCGACCGTCGTCACATCCGATTCCGTCACGCCGTTGCGCTTCGTCACGACGCGATGATAGGTCTTGCCGTCAGCCGTATTTCCATAGGAAACAGACTGGTATTCATAGCTGGAAACGACATTGGGCTCCTGGCTTGGATTTCTCGTGTCGGCAGCCTGCGCGCCCATGGCAACACACAGTCCCATCACAGCCGTCATAATTATATTAGATACCTTTTGATACCGCATCGTCAGTCATCCTTTCCAGTAAAATATATCCACTCTTGGATTACGATCATTATATATCTGCCCATATATAGAAATCAATATTCCTTCCAAAAAGTTTATATTTACTGCTCGTACTTGCAAACATTAACAAAACACGATGCTCATACAGCAATCATCCTATTGACGAAATAATATAATAAATAGTAATATAAGCAAAAATTGCACTTATTATTAGGAGGTATCCTTTATGACCAACATCCTGCAAAAAGGCATTGCCGCCGTCCTAATCAGCGGAGCCATTTTATTTCCCTGCGCAGCTCAAGCGATGGACTGGAACGACTACGACGAAAGCCCTCACTACGCGCCGACAGCCATGCATCAAGGCTACTATCAAGTTGATCTGGTGGACACCCTTTCCATCGACGAATATGCGCCGCCTATCTACATCCTGTCCGTCAACTCCTTCCTCGTCTCGCCCGACAGCACGACAAAAAACATCGGCCGCACAACCTATAAGCTGAATTATGAAACAAAAGAAGCCTGGCTCCTGACCCTGAAAAAGCCAGAATGGTTCCCCATCACCACAGCCACCGCATCGTCTCGAGACGTGTTTAATAAGCTGTTCATGAAAGCTTTCGGTATTCCGTTTATTGCCGAGCCAGAATAAGGAACAATCTGCTGACAATATAAGGTTGACAAAAAATTTCATTAACGAAGTGAAACAAAAACTCTTATGCAGAATTGATAATGTCAGTATTTGCATAAGAGTTTTTGTTATTTAAAAATTCATCCTTCAATATATCTATACTTCTAAATTTATCTTAAAATTAATTAAAACTCCAATTCATCTTCAATATCCGCAAACCACGGATTCTTCGTATCCTTTTCACTCAAAATCGGATCTGCCACGCCCCAATTTACGCCAATTGTCGGGTCATTCCAGCGGATGCCGGCGTTGGCTTGGGGAGCGTAATAATTATCGGCTTTATACATGAATTCTACATGGTCTGTCAACGTGACGAAGCCGTGGCCAAAGCCTCTGGGGATAAGGAGCTGCTTTTTGTTTTCTACAGACAGCTTTTCTACAGACAGCTCTACGCCGACCCATTGCTTGTACGTCGGGCTGTTTTTGTGCAGGTCTACGGCTACGTCGAGAACGGCGCCGCGAGTGCAGCGCACCAGCTTAGCCTGGCACCATTCGCCTTTTTGAAAATGGATGCCCCGCAGCGTGCCTTTTACCGTCGACGAGGAATGGTTATCCTGTACAAAATCATAAAACAGCCCAGCTTCCTCCATCTTCCGCTTGCTCCAGCTTTCCAATAACTACTTCTACCGTTCATTAGCCACCTAGCGCTCGTCATTTAAGAAGTATGCTAACGTCCGCTTTAATCCATTCTTCAAATCCACTTTAGGTGCCCAATATAGACCTTCTTTTGCTTTACGATTACACAACATAGAACGGTATATATCGCCTTTACGCTCTAATTCAAAACACGGATTGATCTCCTTATGTAAAATAGCACTGCAAGCATTTACAACATCCAATAAACTTGATTCAGTCTGTGTGCTCAAATTATAGACAGTATTTATATTGGAGGTTTGCAGTGCCACGTAAATGCCTTCTGCAACATCACCAGCATAAATAAAATCTCTTGTTTGTTTTCCATCACCAAAAACCGTAATGTTCCTGTTTTCAGAAAAACATTTAGCAAAAATACTAATAACGCCACCCTCGCCTTTAGTTCCTTGGCGTTCTCCATATACATTAGCAAAGCGCAGCACAACATAATCTATACCGAATATTTTGTGATACATCTCAAGATATTTTTCTTCTGTTAATTTACTCAGTCCATAAAAAGACATAGGCTGCACCAAATGGTTTTCTTTGACAGGCAAATCCACTTCTTCAACATCACCATATACAGCTGCAGTAGAAGAAAATACGATACGTTTCACCTTCGTTTTCCTCATTGCTTCTAATATATGAAGTATCCCTTCGATATTTTGCTTCATATCGTGTAAAGGAAATTTTAAAGAGTAGTCCACCATCGTCTGCCCTGCCAGATGCACAATAGAGTCGATGCCTTCATCATAAAGCAAATCTTCCAGTTTATTATCTAAAATATCCATTTTATAATATCTAACTCTTTCTGGAATATTAGATAATGAACCAGTGCTAAAATTATCTAATACAATAGGAATATCCCCGTGCTTTAACACGTTTCTCACAAAATGCGAGCCAATAAATCCCGCTCCACCGGTTACTAATATCTTCATTAGTCTCACTTTCTATATCAAAAATAATCCTTGATACGGTTTCCTAAAACTCCAATTCATCCTCAATATCCGCAAACCACGGATTCTTCGTATCCTTTTCACTCAAAATAGGATCTGCTATACCCCAGTCTACGCCGATCGTCGGGTCATTCCAGCGGATGCCGGCGTCGGCCTGAGGAGCGTAATAATTATCAGCTTTATACATGAATTCTACGTGGTCGGTCAGCGTGACGAAGCCGTGACCAAAGCCTCTGGGGATGAGGAGCTGCTTTTTGTTTTCTTCCGACAGCTCTACGCCGACCCATTGCTTGTACGTCGGGCTATGTTTGCGCAGGTCTACGGCTACATCGAGAACGGCGCCGCGAGTGCAGCGCACCAGTTTGGCCTGGCACCATTCGCCTTTTTGGAAATGGATGCCTCGCAACGTGCCTTTTACCGTCGATGAGGAATGGTTATCCTGTACGAAATCGTAAAACAATCCAGCTTCCTCCATCTTCCGCTTGCTCCAACTTTCCATAAAGAAGCCCCGGTTATCGCCAAATACCTGAGGTTCCAAAATAACTACGCCGTCTAATTTCGTCTTCGTCACCTTCATTGTCGTTCCTCCCACATAGTAGCACGTTATCATTCATTTACTTCGTTCCGTATTTCCGCTAAAAACCGGGCTACGGCATCACGCCAATCCGGCAGCGGCGCAAATCCTTGTTCCACTAATTTAGATTTATCCAGCCGACTGTTAAAGGGTCTCGCCGCCTTGGATAATCCGTATTCCGCCGTCGTCACCGGCACGACCTTTGTCGTATATCCAGCCTGACGGAAAATTTCACAGGTAAAATCATACCAGGAAATATAGCCGCCTTCATTCGTAGCGTGGTAATACCCATATTTCTCCGTTTCAATCATATCCACGAGAAGACGGGCCAAGTCCAGCGTATACGTCGGCGTGCCGATTTGGTCGTTTACAACGCGGACCATATCATGCGTCTTGCCGACATTCAGCATCGTCCGAATAAAGTTCTTGCCGTTTAAGCCGAATACCCAGGCGATGCGGACGATGAAATAGGCATCGAGCGTACGGGCTACGGCCACTTCCCCTTCCAACTTCGTCTGTCCATATACATTGAGGGGCTGATAATCCTTGCAGTCCGGCTGCCAAGGCTCCGTTCCCTGCCCGTTGAAGACGTAGTCCGTGCTGATGTACATCATCTTACAACCGGCAGCCTTGCAGGCTTCGGCAATATATTTCGTCCCGTCGGCGTTAATAGCTCGTACCTTATCAATCTTGTCATCGTCTTCGGCCATATCGACAGCCGTCCAGGCCGCACAGTGTACTACCGCATCGGGATGCACTGCTGCTATCGTCTGCTGCACAGCCTCTTTATCAGTTATATCCAGCTGAACATAGGGCATCGACACCACTGCCGAACCGTCCTTCACGCCCGCATATTGCGCCGCAATATCGCTGCCGATTCCTTCATGTCCCCGCTTCGCCAGCTCATTCATGACGTCGTGGCCCAGCTGGCCGCAAACGCCCGTTACGAATACCTTCATCCTATCGGCTCCTTTCCCTTATCGATTGCCATACATCTTCTCGTAATACGCCATATATTCCCCGGACACGATAGGCTGCCACCAATCTTCGTGGGTTACATACCATTGAATGGTCTTTTGAATACCGTCGGCAAACTTCGTTTCCGGCAGCCAGCCCAGCTCGCGATGAATCTTCGTCGGGTCGATGGCATAGCGCCGGTCATGACCTTTCCGGTCTGTCACAAACTGAATCAAGCTTTCCGGCTTGCCCAAGGTTCGGCAGATGAGCTTGACGATATCAATATTTTTCATTTCATTGTGGCCGCCTACATTATACACCTCGCCGACAGTACCCTTATGGAGAATCAAATCAATAGCCCGGCAATGATCCTCTACATACAGCCAGTCACGCACATTCAGGCCGTCGCCGTATACCGGCAGCGGCTTGTCGTGAAGAGCGTTGATAATCATAAGGGGAATCAGCTTTTCCGGGAAATGATAGGGCCCGTAGTTGTTGGAGCAGCGGGAAATCGTCACAGGAAGTCCATAGGTCCGATGATAGGCCAGAACCAGCAAATCAGCCGCGGCCTTAGAGCTACTGTACGGGCTGGACGTGTGAATCGGCGTATCCTCCGTAAAGAACAAGTCGGGCCGATCTAAGGGCAAATCGCCGTATACTTCGTCCGTCGACACCTGATGATAGCGCGTAATGCCGTATTTCCGGCAGGCATCCATCAGTACCGCTGTTCCCATGATATTGGTTTCCAAAAAGATACCCGGATTTTCAATAGACCGGTCGACGTGGGACTCAGCGGCAAAATTGACAACCATATCGGGATGCTCTTCCTCAAACAGCTGATACACTGCTGCCCGGTCGCAAATATCAGCCTTGACGAAGCGGAAATTTCCATTCTCCATAACCGGCTCCAGCGTCGACAAATTCCCGGCATAGGTCAGCTTATCCAAGCATACGATGCGATATTCAGGATGCGTCTGAAGCATGTGAAATACAAAATTACTGCCAATAAATCCGGCACCGCCGGTAATGATGATATTCATGTAGCATTTCGCTCCCTTATCTATAATCCAAAATCCCGAAAACAGCTACTCATTCTGTAGATAAAATTTTATTTAGTGTTGAAACAAAATATTGAAAACTAGGAGACTGATTTTTTTCAAGATCCATAAAAGGTGTAATTGTCTCTGCCCATTTCCGCTTTGCTGCTCCAATTTCTTGATACTCCTTATGATTCCGTTCAAAACCAACTACATCCGCCAATTTTTCCCAAGTCCCGCATATTGAATCTTGCTCATATGTATTTAAAATCCCTAAATTAGCATTAGGATAAGCCGATTTTATTGCATCTTTATCTCCCAAGAACCAAGCTTCGCCTTCTTCTATTGCAAAACAAAAAGAAGCATTAGGTTTTATATAACAATCTTCTAAAATACTTTCTAATTGCTGTTTAAATTCCAGCAAATTATTGTCATCTAAATCACAGACAACAACAACATGTCCTCGAGGAGCGTTGCCCCAACCATTGTACGTGTGTCCAAATCCGTTCAATAATTTTGGAAGCAGATCTAAAAGTTGCCGGTGTTTTATTGCCTTTGCAGACGTCTTTTTACTTGGCAAACGTCCGATTCCTTTATAAGGATTAACCTTATATGTAGCTCGATCTGAAGGAATAATTTTAGGAAGTAAATTTTCTAGCATAACTTTTCCAGAAATATCTTCTACCAAAAAATCAATATGTATCATTTATATTCCTCCAAATAATTACTATACCAGAGACCACCTAAAGGAATCCCCTCGTTGCATAAGTTCTTAATTAAAGGAATATCACTAGCCCGCTTTATAGTAGAAAAACCATCACTTTCTTTATTCAAAATCCAGACTTCTTCAGGATTTAATGCATCTACCAAATATGGTTGATGCGTCGTAACAAATATCTGAGGAGAAGATTTTCCGCGTTTTGTTTGCAGCCTTAATTCTTCAACCAACACTTCTAATAATTTGTGGTATAATCCATTTTCTGGTTCTTCAATGCATATAAAAGGAGGCGGGGTTGGGTCAGCTAATAAAATCATGTACGCAAAAACTTTTAATGTACCATCTGACATCTGTTGAGCATAGAAAGGATCTTTAAACCCCTTATCATTGAAACGCAACAAAAGCCTTCCATCAGGCGTTTTTACAGTATCAATCTTCCGAATGCCCGGAATTTTATTTGCAATACTAATTAAAATGTTATGAAATTCCTTTGGATAATCTCGCTCCATAAATTGAACAACATTTCCTAAATTGTCCCCATGTACGTTTAATCGTCGTTGTGCCCCTGCCAATGGCAAACTTCTAGCTGCATCAGGAATAAAATAACTCAAATACCATCCTTCTATAAACTTTCTAAAAGCAGCGATTCTTGGATGAGCTTTTAACGCACCTAGAGTAGCAATTCCTAATTTACGTTTATCATCCATAGAAACAGCTTCACTATCATTGGATTCTTCTCTTAAAATATTTTTTACATCATCCTCCTGTGTTCCATCGGCATTTCCTTTCCATACACGGCCTTCACCTTCATCTAAAAACAAAAACGAAAAAGGCCGTCCATGACTCTGCCCACTTCGACGCTGTCTTAATCGTTCATGAAGTACATAGGGTCGATGTTCTTTATCCAAATCAATTGCAACTTCATACGTAATAGGCCGACTATTACGATTTTCTTTATAATATATTTCAAATTCAATAGGGCCAGGGGTTCCTAATGAATGAATTTTCTCATACCCTCCTCGCCCATTTATATCACAAGCACTTTCTACTCCATGAATTAAGCAATCCGCTAAAAAGCCAAACGCGTCCATTAGTGAACTTTTACCAGTACCGTTCTTACCAATTACTACAGTCAAAGGAGTTAACTGATGTGTATCTTGTGTATTCCACAATCGACCGAGTGTTACATTTTTTAACGCTTTAAAATTTTTAATTTTAATTCCCTGAATATGTACAAATTGGTCCATAATAAAATTCCTTCCATTTAACAAAACTAATTAATGGATATCCCTACGAAACCGTCCTTCAGCAACTTTCTTTAAATATTGCCCATAAGGACTCTTGCCGTATTTCTCGGCGCTTTCTTCCAATATATCTTTTGTAATCCAGCCGTGCATATAGGCAATATCTTCCAAGGCCGCAATCTGAACGCCGGCCCGCGTCTCTACAGCCTTTACGAAATCAGAGGCGTCGCTCAGACTGGCCACCGTCCCCGTATCCAGCCAGGCATAGCCCCGTCCCAAGGTAACGACGTTGAGCTGTCCCTGTTCCAAATACATCTTGTTCAAATCAGTAATTTCCAGCTCACCCCGGGCCGACGGCTTAACCTTCTTGGCATATTCGCAGACCTTTTCGTCATAGAAATACAAGCCCGTGACAGCATAATTGGACTTCGGATGCTCCGGCTTTTCTTCAATAGAAATAGCCTTGCCGTCATCATCAAACTCGATGACGCCGAACCGTTCCGGATCGTCGACATAATACCCAAACACCGTCGCGCCCTGCTCATTAGCTGCCGCAGCCTGTAAATGCTTGGACAACCCGGCGCCATAAAAAATATTATCGCCTAAAATCATCGCACAAGGCTCGCCGTCAATAAACTCTTTACCCAAGATAAAGGCCTGAGCCAGCCCATCGGGCGACGGCTGCACCTTGTAGCTCAAATGAATCCCATACCGCGAACCATCACCCAAAAGCCGCTCAAAATTCGGCAAATCCGTAGGCGTAGAAATAATCAAAATATCCCGAATCCCTGCCAGCATCAAGGTAGACAAGGGATAATAAATCATCGGTTTGTCGTATACGGGCAGTAATTGTTTTGATGTTACCATCGTTAGTGGATATAAACGAGTTCCACTACCGCCGGCTAATATAATTCCCTTCATATGAACACTCCATAAATATAATACTAAATGCTCATGATAAATATTATTTAATTCATTTCACTCCAATTAACTCTAGTAACTCATTCTTATCCTGAGTAGCCACCCATATAATGAATCCCCGATCCACAATATGTAATTTTAAATTTGATTCATCATAATCCATTATAATAGGTAAAATCGATTTATTAACTTGTAAAGAGACTACTGCTTTTAAAGCTTGAGTCAAGTTACCTGGATTAAGATCATGTCCCCGAGGATGTTTTTCTGTTAGTTTTGTTTTTATGGCACGATATGATAAGCCTTTTATTAATTCTTGTTTTTCAGCAATAATAACCGGATATAATAACCATTTATGCATTTCTAGATTTGTTTCTTGAAATCCACTTGCATAATTTGTGAGAAAAGAATAATATCTTCCGGATTGTTCTTTCACAATTTCCTGCACAAACTTACCTGCATCATTTTTATTTCCAATTATTTTATATTGTTCTTGCGTCTCCTGTATGTTATTTTCAATACATACACGATGGCAAGCTTCTTGAATTATATATATATTATCAGAAGATCTTTGTATCAATTCACTAACAAAATCCTCTTCAAAACAAATGTTTAAGAGTTGAGCTCCTTTTTCTATAACTAAACGCATCTCTTCACTGGACCATGAATCAGCATTAACAGATACTACACGGCCAGTAAGATCTCCATTATAAATAACTAATTTATTTTCATCTAACCACACACCTACAATTACAAAACATAATTTTGAATTTTCATGAAAAGCTTTTAATTCAATTGCAAAATCTCTTTGAATTTCATTTTTTAAATAATGAAAATCTTCTAATACAATAATTTTATTAAAGTGAATTTTTTCCAATGCAGCAATCACATCATTCACATCTTCTACATCCAATTCGAGCTGTTGGCAAGTAGTTTCTTTGCATTCTGAATTTTCTGTCTCACCACTTAATTCTGTCCCAATAAAACCTAATTTTGCTTTCACAGAGGCAAGAATTTTTGCTTTTCCACTTGTCGAAGTCTTTGATGATATTTCTAATTCATATCCTGCCCGTTTGAGAATATTAGAATTTAACTCAGCTAAACTCCACCGATTGCTACATTGCACAACGATATAAGAATCTGAATTTAGACAATGTTTTCTAAGACAAGTTTTTCCTTGCTTTGAACTTCCAAAAATTATTATATGTTTATCTCGATTAAGATTATTCCTGAATTTTTTATCTACACTTTCTCGTTCCACATAATTTAATGGGACATCCCTAGAAATACCATAAACTTCATTCAGCTTATACTTTTTCATAATATAAATACCTCAACAATCATTTTTCATATACTAAAACAAAGGTTAATATACAATAAATTTGGATACATAAAGGTAGTGTCAAGTATTTTTCGCAAAATGGTTTGCAGGCCCTGATATGAGTGAAGTCACCCAGCAATGGAGGTATCCTCCAGAGCCGCCTGTAGGTGCTTCATGTTCATG